>JAWOBF010000073.1:0-10122 GCA_046498225.1 Candidatus Aegiribacteria sp. | reverse complement strand
GCATCGTGTAGATGTCGGTGTCGACCACCGTCTGACGCCAGTCCTTCTGCAGCGACAGTATCTCCAGCCCGGCGTTGTTGATGCTCACGGGCTGGCCGGAGTTGTCTATGACCAGGATGCCGTCGGAAAGGCTCTCCAGTATCTCCCGGGACATGGTCCTGGCGTCCCTGAGCTGCCTCAGTATGCCCTCGGCCCTTCCCTTCTCCATTAGCAGGTGCTGGGAGAGATACCCGGATACCAGCCCGGTAATGGTGAGGAATCCCGTGTAGATGGTTACGAACAGCAGGGAATACTGGTAGGAAAATTCCTGGGGCACCGATGTCATTATGTTCTCTATTGTACTTCCGGCCGGGCTGAGGGGCAGGGTCCCCGAAACGGTCAGCCAGGCCATGGCGGCAAGTACCAGGGAGTCGGCCACCGCGATGACCACCCCTCCGCGGATGCCCAGGTAGAAACCGGCGGTTATGGTGTGAATGAAGAAAATCGCGGTGAACGGTCCGTCGAACCCCCCGGCCATATGTATCAGCGCGCCTGTCAGGAGCGCATCCAGTGTAAGCTGGACCCACAGCTGCCATTCCCGGTCGCCGGCCGCTCTTCTGGCCACCGCATCCAGGATGACGGAAAGGATTACCGCCGCGCCCACCAGGGTGTAGACCAGTCCCACCCTTTCCGGTCCCAGGAAGAATATGCCGAACAGGATGAACAGGCCGAAGACGATGACGCGCCCCACCTGGAGCCAGGCGCGGCGCGTCAGTCTGCTTATTTCAGTCCGCATGGCGAAACTTTCCCGCGGCGGAAGGGAGGTATCTGCAGCCGCCTACTGTCCCACGGTCCCTATCATGTCGAATATGGGCAGGTACATGGCTATGACCATTCCTCCGACGATTCCGCCCAGTACCACTATCATGATGGGCTCCAGCGTGGAAGTGAGGCCGGCCACCGCCGTATCCACCTCCTCCTCGTAGAACTCGGCTATCTTCTGCAACATGGTGTCGATGCCGCCGGTTTCCTCCCCCACGGATATCATCTGTGTAACCATGCCGGGGAAGACACCGGATTCCCGAAGGGGTGTGGCTATGTTCTCCCCGCCGGAGATGCTGGTCCTCGCATGCATGATGGCGTCGGACACCACCCTGTTGCCTGAGGTCTTGGCGGTTATGCTGAGGCCGTCCAGTATGGAGACGCCGCTGGAGATGAGCGTTCCCAGCGTCCGGGAGAACCGGGCGATGGACATCTTTCGCACCAGTATGCCGAAGATGGGCATTTTCAGCTTGATTGTATCTATTACCTTTTCACCGCTGTCCGTTTTGTAGTACATCTTGTAGCCCACGATGATGGCGGCAAAACCCAGGAGCACCAGCAGGATGTTGGCCTGCATGAACTCCGACATGTTCACCACGAACTGGGTGGGACCCGGAAGACTGCCCCCGATGTCCTCGAACATCTTCTGGAAGATAGGTATGACGAACAGAAGAAGGGCTATGGTCACCAGCAGGACCACGATGAGCACCACCATCGGGTACATCATGGCGGACTTTATCTTGCTCTTCAGGGCGACGGATTTCTCCAGATGGGTGGAGAGCCTTTCGAGTATGGTGTCCAGGATACCGCCCTGCTCCCCCGCCGCCACCATGTTGGTGTAGAGGTCCGAGAAGACGTTGCTGTGCTGCGCCATGGCGTCCGCCAGGGTACCACCCTTCTCCACGCTGGCGGTGACGTCCTCTATCATGCCGGCGAATATCTTGTTGTCCTGCTGCTCGCTGAGGATCTGAAGGCATTTGACCAGGGGAAGGCCGGCGTTTATCATCACCGCGAACTGCCTCGTGAAAGTGGACAGTTCCTTGTCCTTCACTCCCGAGCCGATGACGCCGAAGGTTGATATGTCGAACCCGGCGCCCTTCAGCTTGGTTACTTTCACCCCCCGCTGGGTGAGAAGATCTTCCGCCTCGGATTTCTTGGCAGCATTGATCTTCCCAGACATAGGTCTGCCGGCCCTGTTAGTTCCTTCCCATCTGAACTCAGGCATTGCCGCCTCCTATTGCTAGATAATGTCTCTTCCCGTTGCTATCATCTGTTCCAGCTCCGCTATGTCGTGGGACCTCTCCAGGGCCACTTCCCTGGTTATGGTCTTCTTCTTGTAGAGGTTGAAGAGGGACTGGTTCATGGTCCTCATGCCGTATTTGTACCCGGCCTGCATTATTCCGTAGATCTGGTGGAGCTTGTCCTGGCGGATGGTGGCCTTCACCGCCGGGTTGCACACAAGCACCTCCACCGCCAGCGCGCGTCCGGTTCCCCTTGCCTTGGGCACCAGCTGCTGGGTCATGACACCTATGGTGACGAAGGAGAGCTGGCTTCGGACCTGGTCCTGCTGCGAGGAGGGGAAGGAGTCGATTATCCTGTTTATGGACTCGTAGGTGGAGTTGGTGTGCAGGGTGGCCATTGTGAGGTGGCCGGTCTCGGCGATGTTGAGAGCAACCTGCATGGTCTCCATGTCCCTCATCTCTCCTATCAGGACCACGTCCGGGTCCTGACGCAGTACGTACCGCAGCGAATTGCCGAAGGATTTGGTGTCCGAGCCTATCTCCCTCTGGTTTATGATGCCCTTGTCGTGGTGGTGAACGTACTCTATCGGGTCCTCGATGGTGATTATGTGGCACCGCCTGGTGGCATTGACCTTCCGGATTATGGAGGCCAGGGTGGTGGATTTTCCGCAGCCGGTGGGGCCGGTTACCAGGATGAGGCCCTGCCGCTTGTCGGCGAAGGTGTTCACCGCCTTGGGAAGGCCCAGCTCCTCGAAGGAGAGTATCTCGTGGGGAATGGCCCTTATGGCGCATGCGATGCAGTTCCTCTGAAGGAAAACGTTCGCCCTGAACCTGGACAGTCCCTTGATGCCGAAGGCGAAGTCCAGCTCCTTCTCCAGCTCGAACCTCTTCTTCTGCTCGTCCTTGAGCAGGCTGTAGACCAGGTTCTGCGTGTCCTGCGGTGTGAGGGGGTCGTACTCCATTCTCTCCAGTTCACCGTCGATACGGATGACAGGCGGAGTTCCCACCGTGAGGTGAAGGTCTGTGGCGCGCCTCTCCATCATATCTTTCAACAGAGTCTTGATAATCATAGTTAAGCCGAATGTCCTTCCCCTGTTTTCTGACCTTCGGTCTTGCCCTTCCGCTCCTCGAGGGCTCTTCTGACCTCCAGGTCATCCTCCGCCGTAACCCTGGTGACTTCCTCGAGGGTGGTGATGCCGTTCTTCATCTTGTCCACGGCGTCCATCCTGAGGGTCCGCATACCATTCCTGACACCCATTACACGGAGCCTGCCCGCCGTGACCTTCTCTATCACAGCCTGTTTTATATTCTTATCAATCGACAGTACTTCGTAAAGTCCTATTCTGCCCCTGTAGCCGGAACCGCCGCAGCGCGAGCATCCGGCTCCCTTGTAAGTTGTATAGCCGGCAACCACTGCCGGGTCAATACCGGCGGCCCTGAGCTCCTCGTCGGGGTACGTATAGGGCTTCTTGCAGTGCTTGCATATCTTCCTCACCAGCCGCTGGGCCATGATGGTCCGGACCGCCGAAGCCACCAGGAAAGGCTTGATGCCTATGTCCACCAGCCTGTTCACCGTACTGGGAGCGTCGTTGGTGTGAATGGTGGAGAAGACCAGGTGCCCGGTAAGGGCGGCCTTGATGGCTATGCTGGCCGTCTCGAGGTCCCTTATCTCGCCCACCATGATGATGTTGGGGTCCTGCCTGAGAATGGCCCGGAGGGCGGAGGCGAAATCGTAGCCCATGCTGAAATCAATCTGAGTCTGCGTGAGTCCCTCCAGGTTGTACTCCACCGGTTCCTCGGCTGTGTGGATGTTTCTGTTTTCCGTGTTCAGTGAACTCAGGGCCGAGTAAAGGGTGGTGGTCTTGCCGCTTCCGGTGGGACCTGTGACCAGGACGATGCCGTAGGGCGCGTTCACCCCCTGCATGAAGGTCTTCAGGGCATCCTCGGGAAAGCCCAGCTCCCTGAGGTCGAACTCCAGGCTGCCCTTGTCCAGAATTCTCAGTACAATCTTCTCTCCGTTCACCGTGGGGACCGCGCTGACCCTGAAGTCGATGGAGCGGCCGTCTATCTGGGCCTTGATCCTGCCGTCCTGGGTTTTCCTCTTTTCGGCTATATCCATGCTGGCCATTATTTTCAGCCGACTGAGTATCTGCGGCTGCACGGTCTTGGGGAGTTTCCGGACCACGAAGCACTTGCCGTCCCTCCTGTACCTGATCCTCAGGTACTTCTCGTAGGGCTCCACGTGAATGTCGCTGACCTCGCTCTTGACGGCCTTCGCGATGATCGAGTTGACGAAGCTGACGATGGGTCCGTCAGAGAGGCTGGCGTACTCGTCATCCAGGTCCTCGTCCAGGTCGTCTTCTTCCTCCTCTTCCTGCACCTCCAGGCTGTTGACTATCTCCAGCTCGTCCAGCTCCTCCTGGTAGTCATCCAGCTGTTCCTTCACCGAGACCAGGGCGTCCTGCTTGCCGTAGAGGTCGTTCTGGACCCTTCTGACAGCGGAGGGCGCCGAGGCGTAGACCACCACTTCCTTGCCCACGGCGAACTTAACCTCGTCCACCGCGTAGAGGTCGCCGGGGGAGCCCATGGCGATATGGAAATACTTCTCCTCGGACTTGAAGGGGACCAGCAGGTACTTCCTGGGAATATCCTCGTCCAGTTCCATGCCCAGCGAGGGCGGGATATCCTGCTCGTTGAGGTAGACCGGCTTGACGGAATAGATCTCGGAGAGGAACTCGGTGATCAGGTCCTCGGGAACAATGCCCATGGATACCAGCTGGTCGGCCAGCTCTATCTCCCCCGGGCCGTGCTCGCTTACTATGCCGTCGATATCGTCCTGGGTCACCATTCCGGATTCCAGGAGCATCATGGCCAGTCTGCTTAGCAAGTCTTCCTCCGCTATTCGTTGGCTATGGTCTCCCGAAGGACCTCGTCGAAAGAGGTGAGACCCGCCTCGAGCTTCCTCAGAGCGGCTTCCCTCAGGTTGACCATGCCCTTCTCCAGGGCAGTTTTCTCTATCTCTATGCTGTTGGCGTCGCTCTCTATCAGCTGCCTTATGTCATCGTCTATCTGCATCACCTCGAAGATGCCCACCCTGCCCTTGTATCCGGTGTTGTTGCAGAACGAGCAGCCGGTGCCTGTATATATCTCCACCCCTTTGAAACGGGCGGGGTCAATGCCTGCGTCCACGAAGGCGTCGTCGGGTATGCTCACCGGCGTCTTGCACTTGGAGCATATCTTCCTTATCAGCCTCTGTGAGGCTATGCATACTATGGAGGTGCTGAGCATGAAGGGTTCGGTGCCTATGTCTATAAGCCTGTTTATGGTGCTGGGGGCGTCGTTCGTATGGGTGGTGGACAGCACCAGGTGGCCGGTGAGAGCGGCCCTTATGGCTATCTCGCTGGTCTCCTTGTCCCTTATCTCCCCCACCATGATTATGTCCGGGTCCTGCCTCAGGTAGGCCCTGAGGGCGTTGGCGAAGGTGAGACCCACGTCGTCGTTCATCTGCACCTGGTTGATGCCCTTGAGGTTGAACTCCACCGGGTTCTCGGCGGTCATAATGTTCACCCCGATGTCGTTCAGTTCGGTGAGGGCGGAGTAGAGGGTGGTGGTCTTTCCGCAGCCGGTGGGGCCTGTGACCAGAACGATTCCGAAGGGCCTCTTGATGCCTTTTCTGAAGACCTTCAGGGATTCCTCCTCGAAGCCCAGTTTCTCCAGGTCCAGAATGACCGCCGAACGGTCCAGAAGCCTGACCTCCACCTTCTCCCCGAACAGGGTGGGCAGCGTTGCCAGCCTCAGGTCCACGAACCTGTCGCCCACCAGTATCTTCTGCCTTCCGTCCTGGGGCAGGTTGTGGTCGGCGATATCCATACCCCCCAGTATTTTCAGGCGGCTGACCATGGCGGACCTGTACTTCCTGCTGGGCCGCATCACTTCGTGCAGGACGCCGTCTATCCTGAACCGCACCCTCACGTACTTCTCGAAGGGTTCGAAGTGTATGTCGCTGGCGCCCCTCCTGACCGCGTCGGCGATGAGGCTGTTGACCAGCTTGACCACCGGGGAATCGGCAACCTCGAAGTTGAGGTCCTCCTCCTCCAGCTCATCCTCTTCGTCCTCCTGGACTATCATGGACTCGAAGACCTCGTCACCTATAAGCATTTCATCATCTTCGACGATTTCGTCCTCTTCTATGTCCGCGAGGGAGGTGTTGTCGCCGGCGGTCCTCTTCCTCTGGCTCTCCTCCACCGTGACCAGGGCCTCGGAATCGGGGTAGTATTTGCTCAGCGCCCGTTTCAGCATGCTGGAGGCGCAGATCCTGGGCTCGATGTCCATTCCCAGGGAGAACCGGAGGTCGTCTATGGCGAAGAGGTTGTTGGGGTCTGTCATGGCGACGATGAGCTTCCTGCCTTCCCTCTTCACGGGGAGGACCTCGTACCTTCTGGCGATATCGGCGGTGATGAGGTGAACTATATCCTCTTCGATATCATGTTTCTCCAGGTTTATCTCTTCAACGCTCTGCTGGCTGGCCAGGAACTTGTTGAGATCATCCTCCGATATGGCCTGCTGGTTCACCAGGTGGAAACCAAGCTTGTTCCCCTCCTCTTTCTGCTTCTCCAGCGCTTCGTCCAGCTGTCTGCTGTTTATCAGACCGGAATTCAGAAGAAGCTGACCGATCTTTATGTTCATCAAGCCTCCAAAATCAGCCCCTGAGTAAGTGAGAATTATTATATACTACTATTACCTGATTATAAACAATATGTCAAAACGGGTTCGGTCTTCGGCGAATGCCTGCTTTTCAGCATCAGTTGTGAGCATATATATAAAGAACTCGATTGACCAGATGTCCTTCCGGCCGGAATGTCAGAAGTTGATGGTCACCCAGATGTTCAATCCCACGTCCCTCTGGTCGAACTGGGAATTAACTCTGTCCGTCTTCCAGCCGTATATTCCTGTCAGACCTGCAGTAACCGTCCCGAAATCGTAGTTGACGGCGGGCTCTATTCTCCATTCCTCCCTGTCGGACTGGACCTGGGGGCTGGCTCCGGTGGCGAAGAGTTCGCTCACCGTTCTGGACCTGCTGATATTCAGGCTGGTAGTGAGGTCGCTTCGGAAACTTATCCTGAGCCTGTCCAGCAGAGGCAGCGGGATTGCGATGCCGCCCGGCGCGCTGAAGGCGTACTGGACCCTGAACTGAAGGCTGCTGCTGCTGCTTTCCGTCCTGGCCTGGGTTCCGGTGTAGTTCTGCACCTCGGTCTTGCTGAGATTGTCGCTGAGTGTCAGCTGCACATCGTTGTTGAGGGTGACGTTGATGTTGAACAGAGGGGTCCAGCTGTTCTTCCTGGTCCTGCTGGTGGGAGTGTATTCGTCGTCCTCGTACCTGCCGCTCTCGCTGGTCTCCACCGAGTAGCCGGAGTTCGCGTTGCCGGTCCTTATCAGTTCGCTCAGGCCGGGCAGCCTGTTCAGGCCGGACCATGAGAACGATACGGAGGGCCAGGTCTTCCCCCTGGTGCTGTTCCAGAACCCCGAGTAGAGGTTCCTGTTCTCCGATGACCTGTACTCCAGGTTCACGGCCATGGAGGTAACCGGCCTGAACCCTCCGGAGGCCGAGAAGTTCCAGCCCTTGTTCCTTCCCCAGGGGACGGCATTTTCCAGCGTGGGATCGAATCCCAGCCTGTAATTCCAGTCCGGCAGGGAGTCCATGTCCCTGTACTCGCTCCCCTCCGTCTCCGTGTATGTGATGCTGGGGTCATTTATCATGTTGGCCCATCGTTCCATCTTCATCAGGAACCATCTGGGGCTTCCCGGTTCCGCCTCCTCGTCCAGCCTCTCGTCCCGGAGCCTGGCCAGGCTCCTGATGGTGTGCACCAGCCCCACTCTGAGGTTGAGCCTTCTGGTGACGGATACCGAATACCTCGGCAAGCCCAGCGAATCGGCCCCGGAGCCGGTATGGGGAGCAAGCCTGGACTGGCTGTAGTGGGAGTCGAAGGAGAACCTGGGCTTCAGGTAGTCCAGGAGGTTCACTTCCTGGGACACGCTAACGCTCTGGTTCCGTGATATCTCCCTTCCGACGTTTACGCTGAGACCCCCCTCCCAGGGATGGAGCAGATCGCGGACCAGGCCCATGGAGCCGGAGGCGTTGAGCCCCTTCCATGGATTGAAAGCGATGGAGCCGCTGGGGGAAAACGTACTCAGCGTGGTGGCCCTGGTCTGAACCGTATCCTCACCCACGAAACTCCACCTGGTGTCCCAGCTGTTCTTCCTTCCCAGCGACCAGCCGATGCTGGTAGGCCTCAGCCTCAGGAACTCCGCCACCGGCAGCCGGAACAGCTGCATCCTGCCCAGGTTCAGGTTGTAGGAAATGCTGCCGTCCGCGGTGCTGGACGTATCCCTGTTTACCGGGCTCATGCCGTAGCTCCTGGAATAGGTGTGGGTCAGCCGGAAGGGATCGATGAAATACCTGGCGGGCCACCTGTCGGCGGAGCTGTTCTTCCTCAGCTGAAAGCCTGTGCTCCAGCTTCGGTTCTGGGTCCTCTCGTCCCATGATTCCCGGTCGTCCAGCCGGTAGTCCGAGCCGGACTGGAAGACAGGCTTGGATATGTCCAGCGACCAGGAGTAGTTGGCAGGCGCGTACAGCGACCAGACCGGAGGGGTGAAGCGGTTGAGATACATCGTTCCGGAAGCGCTGTACCTTATGGTTGTCTTGCCCTGGCCGGCCCTGCTTCCGAGGCCGTGGAATTCCGAGTCTATCTCGCGGTAGTCACCGGACAGGGAGAGAAGGTCGGCAATATCCAGTCCGGCGGAGAGCCTGTGGGCTGTTCCGGTGCTGGCCCAGGGCTGATGAAGTGTTATGTCGTCCACCCATACGGTGGTGTTGAGGGGCGTGGGTGAATAGTTCCGAAGGGCGAGGCTCATCTGCATAATGGAAGCGAAATTGGGATTTCCCCTCACCGCGAGGTTGCCCTGCTGCAGATAGTCGAGAGAGGATTCGTTCTTCTGTATCTTGAGGTCCACCAGGTCCTGTATATCCACTTCTATATCCTGCCAGCCCTGCCGGACGTCGGTGAAGACCTCGTAGTAGTTCAGGCTGTCCGACCCGAGCCTGTAGACCAGCTGGGCGTCCAGGTCCTCCTCCCCGTGGACCAGGAACCTTATCTGCCTGTAGCCGGTGTAGTCCTCGTCGCTGTAATAGCTCTGTGTCGCCAGGCCGTAATGGCCTCCCTGTATGTTCTCCGCCCTGAGCGAGACCGACTGCTCCAGCCTCGGCTCACCGTACTCGTCCTCCCCGGGGTCCACCCCGGGGGGAGGATTGGCGGCGTAGTCGGGATTGTCCTTGTTGTTCACGGTGGATACGTAGAACTGCTCCGAGGAGAGGACCGGTGTCCCGATGCTGTCCGCGAGTCGCACCCCCCTCTCCTCCCACCTGTTGCCCACTACTTCCATGTCCCAGATCTGAACGGTGTCCGCCGTGGCGAAGCCGTCCACCCAGAGCCTGGCGTAGCTTACCTTCTCCCAGGTGGGGCTGTAGTCCACGAGCCCCGGGACTGAAACCACCGTGGTATCGTCCAGGGGCACTTCTATCAGCATCCAGCCGTTCTCGTTGGGGCCGGAGATGATGTAATCGGGATCGTCCACCGGTATCCGTATCCTGAAGAAGGAGTTGGACCTGTCCAGCATTCCGTTCCTGTTCAGGTCCTCGGTGTCAAGCTGGTTGTTGCCCTCGGTACCGTTCACACGGTCGTACCTTGTGGATGGAGGGTCTCCGCCGTCGTAATGGTAGTCGTCCCGGTTGGGGTCGGGATTGGTTCCGGAGTTGAACCCCGGCTCCTCGGAACTGAACAGGTTGTCCAGGCCGGTGTCCTCACCGTCGGCCAGTATGCCGTCGCTGTTCACGTCCTCGGTGTCCAGAAGCCCGTTGGCCCTTCTCACCAGTTCCCCCGCTACTCTCTCCATGACACCCGGCGCACTGTCCCTGGGCAGTATCTGGAACACGCCCTGGCTGGCCTTTCGAATGCTCCCGGTCCTGCTTCCCGAGAGGCCTTTGTGGCTGCCATGGAGAAATTCCTGGCTGAGCATATCGGGG
>JAWOBF010000056.1:0-6221 GCA_046498225.1 Candidatus Aegiribacteria sp. | reverse complement strand
TTGAAAATGGTATTATTGCTGAAATAGCCGATAGTATTAGTGCTAAATCTCCTGATGTAAATATTATAGATGCAGAAGGAAATTTTTTTAGGGCGGTGACCGAGGTCAACGACGATCAGAAAAAGCTCCTGGTCCGAAAGGTCACTGATCATTTCGGGGAAGATCTGAGCGAACTGACCATAGGAGTATGGGGCATATCCTTCAAGCCCAATACTGACGATATCAGGGAAGCCCCGGCACTTACTGTAATAGAGGGACTGCTGGAGAGGGGAGCCTCGGTGGCGGGCTACGATCCTCAGGCCATGGAGAACGCGAAGCGGGTGCTCGGGGACAGGGTACGGTACTCCTCCTCCGTGTACGACGCTCTGAAGGATGCCGACGCGCTGGTGCTGGTAACGGAGTGGACGGAATTCAGGGAACCCGATTTTCCCCGTATCGCCGAAATAATGAAGACCCCCGTCGTATTCGATGGAAGGAACGTGTTCAATCCGGTGAAACTCAGAAAGATCGGATTCACTTACTACGGTATCGGGAGAAACGCATGAAATTCTCAGAAAGGCTCAAAGACCCTGAACATCCCTCGGTAGCCATCATAGGACTCGGGTATGTGGGGCTGCCGCTGGCCCTTGAGTTCGTGGAGGGCGGCTGCAGGGTAACAGGAATTGATGTGGACCCGGAGAAGCCCCGGATGATAGCAGAGGAGAAAAGCTACCTGAAGCACATCCCCTCCGGCAGGATTGCCGAAGCGGTGAGGACCGGAAGGCTGGAATGCACCACGGATTTCTCCACAGTAAAGGATTCCGACGCGATAATAATCTGTGTTCCCACCCCCCTGGGCAAGTCCAGGGAGCCGGACCTCAGCTACGTCACCGGCACCGGCAGGCAGGTCTCGGAATTCCTGCAGCCGGGACAGCTGGTGGTGCTGGAATCCACCACCTATCCGGGGACGACCAGGGAACAGCTGGTGCCGATACTGGAGGAAAGCGGCCTGAAGGCGGGAGATGATTTCTTCGTCGCCTTCTCCCCCGAGAGGGAGGACCCGGGGAACAAGCATTACACCACCAGGACGATACCAAAACTGGTGGGAGCCATGACCGCCGAAGGTGTGGAGGCGGCGGAGAGGGTCTACTCCTGCGCCGTTGAGCACGTTGTCACCGTCAGTTCACCCGAGGTGGCGGAGATGGCCAAGATAACCGAGAACACCTACCGGGCCGTGAACATTGCCCTGGTCAACGAGCTGAAGATGCTGGCCACAAGGATGGGCGTGGACATCTGGGAGGTCATACGGGCCGCGTCCACCAAGCCCTTCGGGTACACGCCCTTCTACCCGGGGCCGGGGCTGGGGGGCCACTGCATACCTATAGATCCCTTCTACCTAACCTGGAAGGCCCATCAGTTCGGAATGCCGACCCGGTTCATAGAGCTGGCCGGCGAGATAAACACGGGAATGCCCTCGTTCGTGATATCCATCATCACCCGCGCCCTGAACGACAGGAAGAAGAGCGTAAAGGGCAGCAGGGTGCTGATTCTGGGCATGGCATACAAACCGGACATCGATGACATACGGGAAACGCCGGCCCTGCAGGTCATGGACCAGCTCCTGGAACTGGGAGCCGAAGTGGATTACAACGACCCCTATGTGGGCAGCATAGGCGAGACCAGGCAGACCAGCCGCAGGCCGGTCTCGGTGGAGCTTACGGAGAACTCCCTGTCAGGCTATGACTGCGCCGTGATAATCACCGACCATTCATGTTACGATTATCAGTGGATAGTTGACAATTCATCCCTTATCATAGATACAAGGAATGCCTGTTCAGAAGTAACGGGGGGAACGGAGAAGATAGTAAAAGCATGAGGTTTTTCGCGGTCCCGCTTCTCGCGGTGGTTCTCTCGGTGGCCGCCTCCGGCCTGGAGAGGTATACCGTGCCCGGGGTGGAGACCGATGAAGTACTGATGAGCGTGCACGTATGGGGAGAGGTGCGCAGTCCCGGCACCTACCTGGTGCCGGTCGAGTCGGATCTGGTCGCCGGTATCTCCGCTGCGGGAGGCCCCACCTCGGTGGCCAGGCTCAGCGATGTCAGGATAGTCTACGGTGACAGGGAAGTGAAGTACGACCTCGAGGATTTCCTGGAAGGCCGGGGAGAACAGGTGCCGCGGCTGCAGCCCGGGGCCACCATATACTTGAACACCAGGGGGTTCGAGTGGTGGAAGGAAGCCATTGATTTCTCCTACAAGATCATTGTGGCGGTTAACCTGATCTGGATAATGTCGGAACGATGAATACCAGCGAGTTCCACGAAGAGCGGGAATCCATAGACATCTCGGAGTACCTGTGGCTTCTCTATCACAACAAGTGGATGATCCTGGCCTTTCTCGTGGTTTCGGTGGCGGCCTCCATCTGGATAACCGTCCGGACCCGGCCGGTGTACAGTTCCTCCGCCACGTTCATCTACGATCTGAGCACCTCCATGAACAGGGCCCTGAACATGTCCAACGTGCTCTGGTACGAGATGGATCCCAAGAGGAACAATCAGATACAGATTATCCACAGCAGGAGCATGGCGGAGGCGGTGGCCGATTCCATTCTCAGGTCTCCCAATACCGACAGTCTCCTGACCATCCTCTACGCGGACATGGAGGTGCCCTCGGAGAACCTGAGGGGCTCTCTCATAGGACTTGTACGCAGCAGCATATCCGTAAGCAACATGAAGGATACGGATTTTTTCGTCCTCTCAGCCACCGGATATTCACCCGCCGCCTCCGCCACCATGGCCAACCTGGTGGTACAGTCCTACTACAGAAAGAACCTGGCCGACGCCAGGGGAGAGAACACCATGGTCAAGTGGTTCCTGGCCGAGCAGCTGGACATTATCTCCCGGGATCTGGCCCTGGCCGAGGATTCACTCACCAGCTTCAAGGAGAAGCACGGAATAGTCAGCCTCAGCACGGAGACATCCGAGGTGGTGCAGAACCTTTCGGCCTTCGAGACCTCCGCCGCCGGAGCCAGGACCGAGCAGGGGGCACTGGAGGCTCAGAGAACCTACTACGAGGCCCGCCTGGAAGAGGGCAGGTCGGAACTACCCGATGACATGGCCAGCACCAGTTCCGCTTTCATATCCCAGCTGGAGAACGACATTGCCACCCTCGAGTCCACCAGGGCTTCCCTGATATCCAGGGGAACCGATGCGGATGATGACGTGATCAGGGACCTGGACAGGCAGATAGACGCCAGGAGGGAGGCGCTGGCCGACGCGCTGAGCGAGATGGCGTACAGCGTCTATCCCCACACGCCCGCCCAGTCGCTGCAGAACATGGTCTCCGAACTGGCCCTGATAGAGGCGGAGATTCGGGCCGAGAGGATAAGGGAATCCGTCCTCCGATCGGTGATAGCGGAACTGGAGGACAGCATAGCGGACCTGCCGGAGCTTGAGCTTCAGCTTGCGAGGCTGGAGAGGAACTGGACCGTGAGCGAGGACATCTATCTCCTCCTCCGGACCAGGTACGAGGAGGTGCGCATTGCCGAGGCCGGCCAGATAGGGAACGTCACCATAGTCGATACCGCCCTTCCCGGCGGTATGATAAAACCCAACAGGAAGCGTAACCTCATACTGGGCATCTTCGCGGGGCTGGCGGCGGGCGTGGGTTTCATCTTCCTGAAGGAGCAGCTCGATACCTCCGTCAGGAATCCGGAGGATATCGAACAGCTGGAGATCCCGGTAGTGGGAGTGATACCGAAGGTAAGCCGGTCCGATGTCATCACCGCCGACGGAAGGCAGGGGCTCATAATGATGACCGCCCCCAGACAGGCGGCCAGCGAGTCCTACCGCGACCTGAGGACCAGCCTCAGGTTCAGCGCCACCGACCGGGAGATGCGCTCCATCCTGGTGACCAGCGCAGGTCCGAGAGAGGGTAAGTCCACCACGGCGGGGAATCTGGCGGTAGCTTTCGCGCAGACCGGTTCCAGCGTGCTCATTGTCGACACCGACATGAGGCGGCCGGTGATGCACAAAGTTTTCGATGTGGCGCGGGAACCGGGATTCTCCGAGGCCATGGCGGGGATGAACACCCTGGAGGAGACCATCAAGCCCACACAGGTGGAGAACCTATCCGTACTCACATGCGGCTACATACCTCACAATCCCTCGGAGATGCTGGGAAGCGACAGGTTCCGCGAGTTCCTGGCGCAGCTGGAGGAAATGTACGACATTGTCATACTGGACAGCCCCCCGGTGGCGGTGGTGACCGACCCCATCGTCATCAGCCCCCAGGTAGACGCCACACTCATGGTCGCCGGCGTCAAGAAGATAGACCGTAAGGTCCTGAGATCGGCCTGGGAGAAACTCCAGCACGGGTCCGGGCACTGTGTTGGCGCGGTCCTGAACGGCTTCGACCCCGGCAGCGTCTACACATCCTACAGCTACTATTCGTACAAGTACCATTACTACTACCAGGATGATGCCAGGAAGAAGCACCGCATCAGGGACCTCACCAGGGGAAGGTCCGGAAAAGACGTCTGACCTCTGTTCCTCATCCCCGGTCATCCATCGGAAACGGTACGCCGAGCCCATTATACGATACATCCTCATTTTAGAAGTTCTGCCGTCTGTTTGAGCAAAGACGCATTCCCAATTCCATAAATAATTGATGTAAAACTGTTTACAGATTAGTGAATTCTCAACTCGATTCACTGGTGGGATGATATCCCATAAAATGGGTTGACAGTGGGAAATTGTGGGATAGAATTGTGCTGGAGGGCAGCACATGAATGAATATACCGGCAGGCACGTACATACTCTGGACGACAAGGGAAGGGTCAGCGTACCCGCCCAGTTCCGCAGGCAGCTTCCCAAGGAGGGGCTGTACATAGGAAAGGGGATGGAGGGCAGCCTGATCCTCTACCCCCCGGAGAAGTGGGAAAAGGTGCGTGACGGGCTGGCGTCCCTCTCGAGGAACAGCAGAAGGAACAGGGACATCATTCGAGAGTTCTCCCAGTTCATAAGGCCGGTGAGCATAGACGGCCAGGGAAGGATATCGATACCCGCGGACCTCATCGATATATCCGGGATCGATCACGAGGTGGTCTTCCTGGGCATGCTGGACTCCATCGAGATCTGGGCCGTCCAGCGATACAGCCAGCGCAGCGGGGAGCAGATGTCCTCCCTGGAAGAGGCGATAGAGGAAATTGACATAGATATCTACTGAGTTGGAATCTCTCCCTTTTCAGGAGGCCCGATTTCAATGATGGCGGAAAGAAAGATGAAGGACGGCGGGGACAGCGGCCGGGAAGTAAAGGACGAACTGTCTCATGTGCCAGTGATGGCGGATGAGGTGGTCGATTTTTTTACCGGAGGAAGAAGAGAGGGGCTGCTGGTGGACGGCACCGCGGGATGCGGCGGACATCTGTCCAGGCTGAGGGAGGCCCTTCCCGGAATGCGTTTCCTGGCGGTGGACCGCGACCCCTCGGCGGCGTCCATACTGCGGAAGAGGTTCGAAGGCTGTCCGGAAGTTACGGTGCGCGCCGGAAGCTACACCGGAATACCCGGAATGGTCGAAGAGATGGGACCAGGGCAGGCGTCAGCCGCCCTGTTCGACCTCGGGCTTTCTTCGCTGCAGCTGGATGACCCGTCGAGAGGATTCTCCTACCGTCATGACAGCCCGCTGGACATGAGGTTCGACGATAGAGAGGGAGAGACGGCGGCGGAACTCCTGAACAGGCTTACGGAGAAGGAGATAGCGGACATCATCTACAGGTTCGGCCAGGAGGGGAGAAGCAGAAGGATAGCCGGGGCCATAGTCAGGGCAAAGCCGCTTGGCAGCTGCCGCGAACTGGCTGACGTTGTCGCCGGTTCCGTCCGAGGGGCTTCCATGAAGGTTCTTTCAAGGGTTTTCCAGGCCCTGAGAATTGCGGTGAACAGGGAAATGGAACAGCTGGATTCCCCATTGACGTTGCGGCGCATGTCCGTGACTTCTTCCGGCCGTTCGTCGATGAGAAGCACCATCAGCTTCACGTCGGGGTGATTGGTCGAGATCCCGTGGCTGATATGCTGCAACATGATGGTTTTGCCGGTTCGGGGCGGAGCCACAATCAACGCTCGCTGCCCCTTGCCCAGCGGCGTCAGCAAATCCATGACTCGGGTGGTTAGCGGCTCGGGGCCGATTTCCAACTTCAGCCATTCTTCCGGGTTGATGGGCGTCAATTGATCGAAGGTTTTGACGTTGAG
>JAWOBF010000049.1:0-19274 GCA_046498225.1 Candidatus Aegiribacteria sp. | reverse complement strand
GTCATAATCAGGATGGAGATGTCGAGCCAGATCGACCAGTTGTCTACGTAGTAGAGGTCCAGCTTCACCATCTCCCTGTAGCTCAGGTCGTTCCTTCCGGACACCTGGCACACGCCTGTCATTCCCGGGGGCACCTCAAGCTTCTTGAAATGCTTCATGGAGTACCGGCTGACCTCCTCCGGGACGTGAGGTCTGGGGCCCACCAGGCTCATGCTTCCCGTGAGCACGTTCAGGAGCTGGGGCAGCTCGTCCAGGCTCAGTTTACGGATGAACCTTCCCACCCCGGTTATCCTGGGGTCTCTCTTCAGCTTTGACAGGACTTCCGTCTCTCCGCTGGGCATGAGCTCTTCCTTCATTGAATGGGCCCCCACCTTCATCGATCTGAATTTGAAAAGCCTGAAGGGTTTATGTTCCTTGCCCAGCCTGGTCTGGACGAAGAACACCGGAAAGCCGGAGTCGATCACTATGGCAAGGGCTATCAGTATCCACAGGGGAAGGAGGATGACGATGACCGGCAGCGTCACCGCCAGGTCGAAGAGCCTTTTCAGCAGCATGCTGCTCCCGCTCAGGGGAGGGGGTACGGACTCTATCATGGTTATGCCGCCCATGTGGATTACCCTCGTGGTGCGGGTCACCAGGTCGGACACGTCGGCGAGCACCTTGTAGGAGAGGTTCTCCCGCTCGCAGTTGTAGATGAGCCCGGCTGTGTGCTCCCGTGAGAGGTCCGGGTCCGCGATTATCAGTTCATCAACGCCGTTATCGTCTATCCAGTCGAACATCTCCCGCGACGAACCGAATTTGAGGACACCCTCCTCATCGCATTCCCCGCTGTCTGATGGAGTGATGAAACCCACCATGATGTATGGAATGGAGACCCTTTCCCTCAGGTACTTCTCCAGTTCCACGGCGTAACCGCCTGTCCCGTACATGACGGCCCTTATCCCGAGAGCATGTCGCCGTGCCCGCCACCGGTAGAACCTGTGGAACAGGATGTGCCACGCGAAAATGGCTATGGAGGTGGTTGGAAAGGCGAACAGCAGCACGAAACGGGAGAACATCAGCTGTCGCGAGGCGAAGGTGAACGCGAAGGTTATTATCACCGCCATGAAGGAAACCCGGAGTATCCATGACAGCTCCTCCACCGACGCGATGCCGAACTCCCGCCTGTAGACCCGGAAGGCCCTGAACATCAGCAGTTCCACGCAGCCCATCACCGACCCGGAAACTATATAGTTCGAAAGGCCCAGCCTGAAATCGTTGGGAATTCCCAGTAGATTCTCCAGCGCTCCTGCCAGGGCGAAATGGCGCAGCCAGTACCCCAGCATGAAGGTCCCCACGATGAGCAGGAAATCTCCCAGGGGGAGGATGAGGGAAACCGGCTTGCCTTTGCTCTTCAATATGGGTCAGTCCCTTCTGTCAGTATGGCATCTGCCCGCGGCGGCGCACGGGTATTCAGCAAAAAATCTAACCATACTCACCAGATGCAACCAGAGAGCCCTTCCGGGTCTGCCGGCGCTCTCCCTTCTTCCCTCGTGGATTATCACCGCCTCAGGAACGTACCATACCTCCATTCCCGCCCTGCAGGCCCGCATGGACCACTGGACGTCCTCGAAGTAGAGGAAGTACTTCTCGGACATGAGACCCACTTCCTTCCTTCCGGCCGGGGTGAGCCATATGGCGGCTCCGGATATCCAGTCGACAGTGGAGGGTGCTTCGGTTCCTACCGGATAGAGGTGCTTCTTCAATCTCCCCCGGGCACAGGGCAGCTTCCCCAGGAAGGTCCTCCTGAGAGCGATGTCCAGCAGGGTGGGCCAGGTTCTGGCGGTGGACTGAAGGCTTCCCCGGGAGTCGGTCATGGCAGGCCCGAGCAGGGCTGCCCCGGGGTGTTCCCTCTCGAATTTCGCAAGGGTGGAAAGGGCGCCGGGTCTCACAGCGGTATCAGGATTGAGGAAGAGCAGGCTGCTGCCCGATGCCCGGCCGGCTCCGATGTTGTTGGCCCTGGCAAGCCCCAGGTTCTCAGAACAGCGGATAACGGTAACCCATTCAAAGTCATCGGCAATTCCGGCGGAGCCGTCGGACGAGGCGTTGTCCACTACTATGGTCTCCATCGGGCGTTCCGAAGGGTCCAGACGGAGTATCGACAGCAGGGTCCGTTCCAGCGTTGGCGCGCTGTTGTAGGTTGTGATTATGACGGAAAGGTCCAGAGGCATAATACCGCTTTGCGAAAAGCGGGAGGCGGGATGCCCCGCCCCCCTTCATTGGCTTTTTCCTAAAGGACAGATTCCTTGAGGCCCTTACCAGGTTTGAAATGAGGAACTTTCTTCGCCGGGTAGGTCATTTTCTCCCCGCTCATGGGATTGACGCCGGTCCTGCTCTTGCGATGCTTCACGGAGAAAGTACCGAAACCAACAAGGCTGACCTTGTCACCCTTGCTGAGAGATTCCTTGATACCTTCAAGGACGGCATCTACAGCGACGCCTGCCTCCTTCTTGGTAATCTCGGCGTTGTCGGCAACCTGGGTAATGAGATCCTTTTTAGTCACTTGTTCACCCCCTCTCAAGTACTGTTACCGAACACTATAAGGAGGAAAATTCAATGTCAACCCCTGATTTCGTTTTATACAAGCGAAGAATTTGAAGCTATAGCGGAGATTGTTGAACATCTGGAATTGATTTTTCGTTTTATAATGCATATTAAAACCGTAATTATATATACTATTCAATATAAATCAGAAATTACTTACATGCTGCTCGATTTTGATATCCGGAACGTCCACTATGTTGATCTTGAAGTAAAACCCGCTGTCAACGTCCGATATGTGCCGAACGAAAACGGCCTCCCAGCAGTGGAGGTCCCGTCTCAGGGTGTAGCTCTGGCTGATGAAGCTTTCCCCGAGCAAATCGTAATACGCGCTGTACTGCAGCGACCAGCCGGGTGTCAGGTCAAGCGATGTGGTCAGCCTCAGCTTGCTGATGCTGGGGTTGTCCTGCAGGCCAAGGCGGTAGAAATGCGAAAGGGTCGTGCGGATGGGAAGCCCAAGGTCCGTAACTCCGGAATCCGGCAGCAGGGTCCTGTCGTAACCGGACAGGCGAATGCTGGAGGTGAGGGACAGGCTGGTGAACTCGTTCTCGTAGAGGTCCCAGCTGCCGTTCCCGGTTATGTTCATCTCCGAGGAAGGCGACAGTTCAAGCGTGGCGGCCAGAGGCGAGAAGGGTCTCTCGTCAGCTTCCAGGTCCAGAGAGGTGGAGAGGTTGAGCGACGCTATGTCGAACCTGGTGACCTGATCTCTGATGGAGCGCTTCCCTTCCAGTGAGTTCATAAGGCTGAAGGCAAGGGTGCGTCGGGAGGATGGAAGGCTGAAATCCGAGAAGAAGTAGTATTCGGTGAAGGCGGAATCGGAGTTGGCTATGCCCTCGGCGTTTATGAACCTGTCCGGCGCCCACTGCATCGATACGCCGGGAGTTATGGTATGTCTCAGTGCGTCCAGGCCAAGCATGTCAGTGCTGAATACGCCGTACAGGTCGGTGGAGGCCGTGAGGCTGGCCGACCCGTGAAGCCACCAGGGGTACTGCAGGCCCGCTCTGTCCCTGTCGTACACCGTTCCGGTCCCGCTTACGGAAGGAGACAGGGATAGCCATCCCCAGAGCCTGCTGGAGCCGGTCAGGCTGGATGAGACCCTGAAAGCCGAGTTGGTGGCCCTTGATTCCTCCATCCTCTTGTCCCGGGACAGGTAATGAGCGTTGGCGCTCCAGTATATGGAATGCCACGGACGGACCCCCGAAGGGTCCGACGGAGGTCTGAACAGCGGAGCGGATGGAAGCGAAAGACGAATGTCCGGGGCTTCCTGTATCGACTCCACCTCTCCGGGTATGGTATCGGGGTCTGTGTTGAGGAAGCTGGTCCTGTCCATGACAGCCTGAAAGCTCAGCCTTCCGAAGTATCTGTTGACGCTGACCCAGGACTGCACCTCACCGGTCATCCGGTCCTCCGGGTCCTGCTGGGTTTCCTCGAGGTAGGACCTGTCACTGAGGAATTCCCCCCTGAGCCTGACGGAAGTGCCGTCGGGAAAGTCGTGCAGGTGCCGCCCGAACACCATCCACCTGTCCCGCTGTGTCTGGAACTCCCTGCGCCATTCCGTCCTGAGGCTGCCGTTGCAGATGTATCGTACCCTGTGCCTTTCATCGGCCGCCAGGACGAACCTGGTCTTCTCCATGATGTCGCCGTGCAGCCAGAGGTCGGAGTAGTCGGAAAATACGAAGTAGTAGCCCAGGTCCCGCAGGAACCTGCCGTCCCTTCCGGTCTGGCCCAGCTTGGGCATTGTGAACCCCGGCTGCCTGCCCCGCCTGATAGGGAACACCCAGTAGGGGAAGTAGAAGACAGGAGTGTCCTCCACGTACAGATAGACGGGCCGGGCGATGGCCTTGTCCTCAGGGAATACCTTCATCACCGGACAGTAGAAGTGGTAATGCGCGGTGTCGTCCTCGCAGGTAGTGAACCTTGCGTCCACGATATTGAACTCGTTCCTTCCGACCCGAGTAATTGTCGCGCCGCTGTAATAGCCGAAATCGTACTCCGAGGCGGCCTCCATTATTCGGCCCTTTCTCGTGGATATGTTGTATATCATTCCGCTGCCGATTATGGACTCCCCCCTGTCGAAGAGTTCCGAGGAGCCCCTCGCGATTATTACCTGGTCGTCGGAGGAGTACTCGACGGTGTCCGATTCCAGGGTCATGTCCCGATAGTCCAGGGTTACGGTTCCCATAAGGAGGAGGTCTCCGGTTCCGGGATGGAAGTGGAGTGAATCGGACGAGTAGGCGATACTCTCGAGTGTTCCCGCCGCTGCGGTGGAGTCCGCCAGGGTGCTGTCCGGGCCGGCGGGCTGGGCCAGGAATCCGGCTAGGAGAAGAAGAAAAGCCTGCATCAGGACCTTTCGTCTCCCAATATTGCGGCCCCTTCGGCGCCGGCGTCTGAGCTGGATGGGAGGATTTCCACGGTCCATCTGTGCCCGCATCTTTCCCCGAACTCAGATTCAGCCCGGGGCAGGAAATGGCTGGAGGCTCCCGTCAGTCCGCCGGCCAGGAACACCCCATGGGGACTGAAGCAGTTGTAGAGATTGACCATACCCACGCCCAGCCAGGTTCCGAATTCCTCGAAGGCGCTCAGCGCGTCCCGGTCACCCTTGGATGCGAGTTCGGATATCTCCCTGGGCTCCAGCGATCTTCCCCCGCTGGACCGGGAGTAGTACCTGACGAGGGCGCCGGCCGCGGCGTATTGTTCCCAGCATCCCTTCGACCCGCAGGGGCAGCTCTCACCGAAGGCCGCAACCGACATGTGCCCGAACTCTCCGGCGAAGCCGGTGCCGTACAGGATGTTCCCCCCGCTGATGATCGTTCCCCCGATCCCGGTGCCCAGCGTTACCATCAGCCACAGGCCACGCCGGGGTATGCTGGAGGTTCCCACGGCCCCTACGGCGAAGGCGTTGCTGTCGTTATCCACGGCCACCGGGCAGTTCAGCGCTTCGGACAGGATGGCACCCACGGGGAATTCGCTCCATCCTGGAAGATTCGGAGATGAAACCAGTATTCCATCATCCACTTTCACCAGTCCGGCGATGCCCACTCCGGCGGTGGACGGGACTGGATCGATCGCGAGTATCGCGGAGGTCACTCTTCCCATGATTCGGTGGGGGTCCTGTTCCCGCTCCGTGTTCAGCACGGCGGTCCGGAAGAACTGTCCATCCCTCCGGTAACCCAGAATAATCGTGGTGCCGCCGATATCTATTCCCCAGTGAAGACGGGTCAAATCCTTCTCAGTCAATGCTGACTATCTCTCCGTCGGTTACCCTTACCAGCGGATAAGCAGACCTGGGAATGGAGGCGTTGCCTAGGGTGGACATCCCCGTGGCCCCGAAGTAGACCGTGGTATTCTGAAGATGGTTCTCGAGCGATGAACGGGAGGGAGAGGAGCCCTGCCAGGCATCCAGTATTATTCTGGCGGTGTCGTAACCCTGGGCGGCCAGCATGCTGGGCTGCGCGTCATACTTCCTCTCGTACAGGTAGGAGAAGCTCGCGGTGGCCGGGTTCATGGAACCGGAACCGAAGGATACGGGGAAGACCGAACCCTCCACGTATTCGCCCCCCTGTTCGAGGAGTATGTCATCGTCCCAACCGGAGGTTCCGAACAGCTGGGCGCTCACCCTGTAGAACCGGAGCTGAGGGGCCAGCTGTATTGCATCCCATGCTGCTACCGGAAGGAAGACCCCGTCCGGGTACCTGTACTTGATGGCGTTTATCTGGTCCCGGTAGTCGGTTGCTCCCGGTTCGTAACCCTCCATGCCAACCACCTCCCCGCCAAGTTCACGCACAACAGACCGGAACTGCTCCGCGCTGGACACCGACTGGGAGGTGTACTCGTGAATGATGGCGAAGGTGGTGCAGCCTGCTCTGCGCACGGCATATTCAGCCACCGCCGCCGCCTCGTCTCCCCTGGAGACCACCAGCCTGTGCACGAAACTGCCGTAGGAATCAAGGTCCGATGAGGTGGCGGTGGGAGTGACCATGGGCACCGACCATTCCTGCGCCAGGGGGGCCGCAAGCTCTGCGTTCCTGCTGGTCAGGGGACCTATCACTCCAAGACAAAGCGGATTGGCTCCCAGAGACTGCATTATCTCCTCAATGCCGGCGCTGTCTCCTGAACAGTCGAAGGCTATGAAACCGGGTGAGTTCATGAACATGTTCCCGGACCTCTCGAAGGCCAGCTCCACCCCTGAGCTTACCTTTTCGGCGTAGGACGCTCCATCTCCCGACAGGGGAAGCACCAGGGCTACGAAACCGCCTTCAACAACCTCGATGTCGGGTCTTCCGTACCTCTGGTGGGCATCGGGGTACAGCCTGTCGATCTCCATGCCCACCATGACCGCTTTCTCGATGTTGCCCTCCGCGGCGTAGCGTTCCTCCATTTCAAGCAGGAAGAACACCCGGCTCCAGCCGGTGACCGGCTCGGAGGTGAGGTAATCCATGTCCATCCGTGTCAGGAGGGATCGAATGAGCTGGACCGCCCGTTGGGATTCGTCACCGTCCAGGTTCTCCCGGTCCATCCTCACCAGGTTCTCCAGGGCGTTGGTATATGAACCGCGCTGATACCCGACCTCCGCGGACAGAAGGCGGGCCGATGCCCTGGTATGAGCGTCCGGGGCGTTATCGAAAGCTTTCCGCGACGCCTCGAAAGCCTCGTCCAGCCTGCCCAGCGCCAGGAGCGACTCTCCCATTCCCAGCTGCCATGAAGCGAATCGTGGGTTATCGGGGAATTTGTCCACTGCCATCGAGTAGTACATGAGGGCCTCCGAAACCTGGCCCTGGTCCATGGCATGCTCCGCCAGGGCCGTGAGCCCCTCCGGGGAATCCTCGTCCTTCACCGGTCCGCAGCCGGCTGAAAGCAGCATTGCCAGAAGGGAAGCTGTCGATATGAACGGAATGAGCCTTTTCAAAGATTACCTCCAGGGAGCGGTGTGAATACAGAGCGAATATGAGCCACCGGAGCATCGGGGAAAAGGGGGAAAAAAACCCGGGGCCGAAGCCCCGGGTCTGCGGATACAACATATCTGAAGGGGCTGAAGCCTTCTACTGGGTCTCTTCCATCTCCCCTTCGGTGTCTATGAACAGGCTCTCCGGCGGGGTGCCCATGTTATCCAGCATCCACCGGGCGTCATCCACAAAATCGGATTCCGGGTAATTGTCGATCAGATTCTGAAAAGCGCTTTCCGCGCCCTGGTAGTCCCTCATGTACTCGGACAGGGTGAACCCGATCAGGAACTGTGCCTGGTGAGCCTTGTCGTGTTCGGGGAAACGGCTGATGAAAAGCCGGTAGTATTCCACCGCGGTCTGCGGGTTGGTCTCCATCATGTTCTGAGCCGACTGGAAGAGTGAATCGGCGGGCATGTTCTCATCCGGCTGGAAAGCGTCCTCATTTATGGTGACGCCGTAGTTCTCGCGAAGACCGGGAATGACCGTCTCTTCGAAGTAGGCGTTAACCAAGGTGGGCCTCAGGGTGTTCTCTATGGACTCCCTGACCTCCTCCAGCGGCCGGCTGCCCTCTTCCTTCCTGTCGGTTATCTTGAAGTAATGGTAACCCATTGACGTGGAGAAGGGACCCATGACCTCACCGGTTTCGCCCTCGAAAAGGCTCCTTACTATCTCCGGCTGCTGGCCGAGATACGGCATGGGTGAGTTCAGAGTTACCCATCCCATATCTCCATCCACGTTCATTGTGGGTTCGTGCTGGCTCATTCGGCTGACTATCTCCTCGAACGGCTCGCCCGCATCCAGCGCTTCCTCAACCGCGGCTGTGTCCCCGGGAGAAGCCACCAGTACATGGGACAGCTTCACCTGCGGTTCCTGGTGGTAGGTATCGTTCATATGCTCTTCGTAGTAGGCCTGGATATCCTCTTCCGGTACCGCTACGCGGTCCACCACCTGCTGCTGGTAATAGGTCTGTATCAGGGCGCGTTCCCTGGCCGCTTCCACCTGCTTCATGGCCAGTTCGACCTGGGCCACGACGAACGAGTCCTCATCCAGGCCGAGTTTCTCGGCTTCCTGCAGCAGAAGCTCACGTTCGATGATGTGGTTCAGAAGAAGACGTCTGCCCTCGGCGGACTCGAAAGAGCTTCTCTGGTAGGGTGGAATGAGCTCCAGTTCCTCGTTAATCATATCCTCGGTTATGTCAACATCACCCACGGTTGCGTAAACCCGTGAGGTATCGGCCTGTCCGCCGGACCGTTCCTGCGTCCCGCAGGCAAGCGGGGAGAGGATGATGGCCAGAGCGAAGAAAGCGGTAATTCTCATGGATAGGGTTCCTTTCGTCTGCATACTGTGTGTTCTAATGCTCTTCTTCGGGAAGACCGTAGAGGATCTTCTTCTGGGAAAACTCCTCCATGGCGGTCTGAAATGGTCTTTCGGCTGGTTTAGGCACGTTGTCCACCAGGCTGGGAGCTCCGGACCTCAGCTTTCTGACCCTCCTGGCTATGGCCAGGGCCAGAAGGTACTGGTTGTCCGTCTGTTCTCCCAGAAGGTCTATCTCCATAAAAGTATCTGGCATGGACACCTCCTGTGAATCAGGGATATTGGCTTGCTTCTAATTCCGCAGGGCCGCTACCCTACCTTTACCCCGCCGGAATGACAGAGTTCCAGGGATGACGGCGGCCTGCTGTTTATTCTGTATCTGTAGTATCTGCGGATCCGAAATGAGAACTGACGAAATCCCATGTGGGATCGTCGAGAAGGTCCACTTCACGCTCGTCGACCTTCAGGGTTCCCTGCTCCGAACGTTCCCAGTACTTGATGACCGAGACGTTGTCGTTGTCTCCGGCTGTAGCTCCTTCGACCCTGCTGGGGAAGTTCAGGGGACGGGAGAAGAAAACCGCAACCCGAGAGGTGTCGGGGTCCGCTGTGGTATAGGCCACGAACATTTCGGTCTCCACCATTACCGAATCGCCTCTGGCCCTTGCTGTTCTGCCCTGGGGATTTTCGTAGAAGACGTAGGTGGTATCCGGCAGGATCTGGAAGACGTACTCGCCTCCCAGCGGGTCGTTGAGCCTGTCAATGTCCACGTCCAGGTTCTCCGGCCGTCGGGGGGTGATGACCCTGGGATACCTCTGGGAAAGGTAGGCGGCCTGCTCCTCGGCTACACGGATTAGGTTCGACCTGGAGACCTGAAGCCTCCTCATGGCGGCATATTCCGGGAAACTGTAGACCATCTGCGTCTCCGACCAGTCCGGCTCCATGAACATGGTATCGGGATAGTCCTCCTCGTAGAAACCGCCGACCACGCCCCCGTGCCTGTCCATGTTCGGACAGGAAATGGCGAACTGGGTGCCAAGGGCCAGCTTGGGGTCGTAGGAATAGACGGAGTCGTGATAGCCGCCTTCCCAAAGGGTCGGACAGACCGCGATAACGACGGAAGATACGGAATCCTTCCTGGCCGGCGCGATGACGTCGTTGAAGTCCTGAAGAAGAGTGATCAGGGAGTCGGACGACGCCGCGAGGTTGGATTCCGCCTCCAGCAGCTCCTCCGCGCTGAAGCCCAGGGAATCGTCGAAGTACTCTCCCGGGGTCATTTCATCCTCATCTTCCTCGTCTTCGGCCGGGTTCTCCAGTATGTATACCTCTCTCAGGGAGATGAGTGAATCCAGGGTGAAGCCCAGTTCACTTTCCGTCCTGCTTATCTGGTCCTCGATGCTTTCATGTTCTTCCTGGAGGGAGGTCAGGTCTGATTCCAGGTCGGAGATTGCTGTGGCGTTCCACAGATCCCTCCATTCGTCGGGGATCAGGACGTTCCTGTCCGTTCCGTCCGGAATACTGACGTTGATGCTGTCGGTGCTCATTGCCGTGGAGAAATAGCCTTCGGCTCTGGCATATGTCAGAAGGCTGTCGAGATCGGGGGCCGGGACACCATCATGCTCGAACATGTGCTGTATGTTCGCTTCGGCGAGAACACCGATCTGCGTGCGGCATAGATCCCGGGGGACCCTGTAGGTCTCGACTCTCTGATGAATCCTGAATATCAGAAATGCAGCGAGCAGCACTATCAGAATTCTCACAAGAATCTTTGATCTCATAGATGATTCCTCCACAAATATGCATTTTCCGTTTTACTTCGGTCTTCGATCATGCAGAACACCGCAATGAATCTACCCATGCAGTTCAATACCTGTCAATACACGCCCGTTCACCTCAGCTGCGAGATGACCTGAGCCGGAGGCACAAGTTCCGCGGTTACGGAAGAGGGACTTATATAAATAACGCCTTCCGGTTTCACAATAGGAGCGGATACGGCTGTGGACCGAGGTTCCACAGGAACGGTGTACAGGCTGTCGAGGCGGTCCACAATAGATTGCGCCCCCCTTATCTCCACGGTCTCGTGTGAGGAGATGCTCCAGAAGTATCTCTCCGGGATCTCCGACGCGCTCCTGACACTTACGGGAAGGTTCCTCACAACGGTCCGGTCTATGGTGAAGGTCACGCTTCCGGGGCTGAAGGATGCAGAGGACAGCTGAGCGTAGGGATCATCCCGGAATTCGATATCCCCCTGGCTGAAACGTCTTGAGACGCTCACGGGATACGATCCGGCCTGTTCCTCCGGCGTAATGCTGACCCGAAGGGATACAGGTTCCCTGAAGAGCTGGTCTATGAGTACCTCGGTTCCACGGCCGATGAAGGATACCTCCACGGAATCTTCGTCGAAACCGCCAAGGACCATGTAATCGGATGGCACAGTCGGAGGGGACACGGGAAGACGCCGGTTTACTTCGAAGGGCTTGTCCTCGATGGAGACGCCCCACAGTATAAGGGATACCACCACGGCCAGCGACCACTGCAGAAGGACTCCGGGTTTCATGAACATTCAGTCCGAACCTTCCTGCTCACCCACTGTCCTGGTCTGGAAGCCGAAGGATGTCTGTCCGTCTCCCTCCAGCGTTCCGAATTTGCTCTCGTAGGAATCGATCTGCGCCTGAAGGGTCTTGACCAGGGATTTCATTCGATGGGGGGATACTATTATCCGCGACTTGAGCTTGGCGCCCTTGAGCCCCGGGACCATCCTGGCGAAATCCAGTACGAATTCCGCCCTGGAGGCGGCTATGAAGAAGACATTGCTGTATACCCCGTCTATATCCGCGGCGTCGGCGTTGATTTGCGGCGGCTGATTCATCATCTTTGGTTTCACGGCTTCTCCTCTCAGAGGTTGCCGGTGCAGGTTATATACCAGTTTTCCGGACGGAGGGATCTTTGATACCGAACAATATCACGAACATACTTGAAAGTATTCGGGGGAAAAGGGTGCTGGTGGCGGGGGACCTGATACTCGACCATTATCTGGAGGGAACGGTTGAGAGGATTTCTCCCGAGGCTCCGGTGCCCATAGTTTCCCTGGAGAGCAGCCGCGGTCACTGGGTCCCCGGAGGGGCCGCCAACGTAGCCAGGAACGTCTCCTCCCTGGGCGGTATCCCTCTGATGGCCGGCACCGCGGGCGACGACATGGAGGGTGGTCTGCTCAAGGAACTCCTGGAGAGCGAGAGGATCGATACCGGAGCCCTGGTGCTGGACGGAGGCCGCCCCACTACCCTCAAGACCAGGGTGATGTCGGGGGGCCACCAGCTCATCCGGCTGGACAGGGAGGTTACCGCTCCGGTTTCCGAAGAACTGCGCGAGAGGATTTTCGCCGGCATCAGGGAGGCAATGGACGATCTGGACGTGATAGTCCTGGAGGATTACAACAAGGGTGTCCTGGTACCGGAACTCATATCGGAGATCATCAGTCTGGCGGCGGAGCATGGAGTCCCGGTGGCGGTGGACCCGAAATTCATCAACTTCTTCGAGTTCAGGGGATGCACCCTGTTCAAGCCCAACAGGCTTGAAACCTCCAGGGCCCTGGGAATGGAGATCAGGAACCTGGAAGACGCCATCGCGGCGGGGGACGTTCTGCTGGAAAGGCTCGGGGCCGGAGCCGTCCTGATAACTCTGGGAAGCGAGGGGAGCGTTCTCTGCAGGAAGGGCGTTGAACCTTTCTTCAGGCCCGCGGCCGCCATTCACGTCTTCGATGTGTCCGGGGCCGGAGATACGGTCATCGCCGTCATGGCCATGGCCCTCGCTGCCGGTCTTCCGCTGGAGGAGGGGGTCGGGCTCTCGGTGTTCGCCGCGGCGGCCACATGTTCGGAACCGGGAGTCTACGCCGTAAGGCCGGAGGACATAGTGAGGGAGGTGGACCGTTACACCGGAAGAGAGGATACTGTCCAGGACTGAGGCGGCCGGCGTCAGCCGCCGGGCCCGCAGAAGCGGTCTCGCGCTGGTATTCACCAACGGCTGTTTTGACATCGTCCATCCGGGACACGTTCATCTGCTGCGGGCAGCACGATCCATGGGTGACCTGCTCATTGTGGGTGTCAATACGGACGAGTCCGTCAGAAGGCTTAAGGGTGAAGGCAGACCGGTGAACGGTCTTCCGTGGAGGTTGAAGGTGCTCTCGGAGTTCAGGTCCGTTGATTACCTGGTCCCCTTTCCCGAGGATACACCGCTGGAACTGATAAAGGCCGTGAGACCGGATGTGCTGGTCAAGGGGGGAGATTACAGCGAGGATTCCGTGGTGGGAAGCGGTTTCGTGACCGGAAACGGGGGAACTGTCAGGATAGTGCCCCTTCTCGGGGGATTCTCCTCCAGCGGGATCATCGAGACCCTGAACGATGTGCCGGATGGAAGTGCCTTGACCTGACGGGACCGGGGGAGTAGAAAAGGCACATTCTTACAAGCGTCGTATATGACAGCAGTTATTAACTTACCGTGTAACAAGGAGTGCAGATGACTTTCGATCACTTTGCTTTCCGGTATGTGGGAATTGCGGTCGCGCTGCTGACCGGTCTGATAGCCGCGGCGAGATACCGAAGCCTGAAACGGGAACCGACCGGGACTGACAGGATGCGTTACCTGGCGGACATGATCCACTCCGGCGCCATGACCTACCTCAAGACGCAGTACCGGATACTGCTGGCCTTCGTGGTTCTGGTAGCGGGGGCACTCTACTTCGGAGTGGACCACGGCACCGCGGTGGCCTTCGTATTCGGGGCGGGCTGCAGCATGCTGGCAGGCTACATAGGCATGAATGCCGCCACCTTAGGCAATGTTAGGACCACCGATGCAGCGAGGAAGAGTCTTTCCGAAGCCCTCTCCGTGGCTTTCAAGGGGGGCAGCGTGATGGGTCTGGCGGTGGCCACTCTGGGGCTTCTGGGAGTTTCAGTGTTCTTCATCATCTACCACAACTCCCCCGCGCTCAAGGGCGCGGCGGAGTCCATCATCGGCGCTGTCCGGCTGAGCAACATCGCCGGGTTCGGCATGGGAGCCAGCTCCATAGCTCTGTTCGCCAGGGTGGGGGGCGGCATATTCACCAAGAGCGCCGACGTGGGTGCCGATCTGGTCGGGAAGATAGAGGCCGGGATACCCGAGGACGACCCCCGGAACCCCGCGGTCATCGCGGACAACGTCGGTGACAACGTGGGGGACGTTGCCGGCATGGGGGCCGACCTGTTCGAGTCATACGTTGGAAGCATCATCGCCGCCCTGGTACTGGCTTTCGGCTTCAGCCTCTCCGGCGTGCCGGCGGGTCTGATACCGGCGGGTTCCAGCGCGGGTCCCGAGACACTGATAGCCCTGCCCATAATGCTTGCCGCCGCGGGGACCCTTGCCGGGATAGCCGGTGTCATCTCGGTCAGGCTGCTCAGCCGCAGAGGCAGTCCGGCCACCGTACTGAGGAACGCAACATTCATCAGCACCCTTCTTTCCCTGGCCCTGGCCCTGGCAACCGTGTTCGTCTTCAGCGTCAGCATGGGAATATTCTGGGCGCTGGTATGCGGTATCGCCTCCGGCACCGGCATCGGTCTTGTTACGGAATTCTACACCAGCGGAGCCCCGGTGAGGAAAATAGCCATGAGTACCCGGACCGGTCCCGCCACCTGCATCATTGAGGGTATCGCCGTGGGAATGGAATCCACCATCTTTCCCATACTGCTGATTGCAGCGGCCATCATGGTAAGCTACCATTTCGCCGGTCTCTACGGCATCGCCCTGGCCGCCCTGGGAATGCTGATGAACGTGGGAATGACCATGTCCGTGGACGCGTACGGCCCGGTGGCCGACAACGCGGGCGGAATCGCCGAGATGTCCGACCTGCCCGGAGAGGTGAGGGAGAGGACCGACAAACTGGATTCGCTGGGCAACACCACCGCCGCCATGGGCAAGGGGTTCGCCATCGGCTCCGCCGCCCTTACAGCGCTGGCCCTGTTCAGCGCCTACGCCGCCTCCACCGGCCTGACCGCCATAGACCTCCTGAAGTCCAACGTGGTTGCGGGGCTTCTGTTCGGAGCCCTTCTGCCCTACGTGTTCGCTTCACTTACCCTCAGAGCCGTGGGCAGGACCGCCATGAAAATGGTGACGGAAGTCCGCAGACAGTTCAGTAAGATAAAGGGACTGATGGAGAGGGAGGCGGAACCGGATACCGCCAGATGTGTTGAGATAGCTACCGAGGGTGCCCTGAAGGAGATGATACTGCCGGGAATACTGGCGGTCATCATTCCGGTGATAGTCTACTTCGCCTTCGGAGAAGCCGGTGCGGAGACCCTGGGCGGGGTTCTTGCCGGGTCCATAGTCTCCGGAGTCCTTCTCGCCATATTCATGTCCAACGCGGGAGGCGCGTGGGATAACGCCAAGAAGTTCATAGAGCAGGGAGAATACGGCGGCAAGGGAACTCCGGAGCATTCAGCGGCGGTAATAGGGGACACGGTGGGAGATCCTTTCAAGGACACCAGCGGTCCCGCCCTGAACATTCTGATCAAGCTCATGACCATGGTCTCACTGGTCATTTCACAGGTATGAGAACTGGAGGTATGAAGAGTGAGTGAGGAGAAAGCTCCCGAATTCAACGAAGACAACGTCAGGGCGGAGGTAGAGAAGATAAGGCCCGTGCTTCAGCGTGACGGCGGCGACATTGAGTTCGTCGGCATCGAGGACAAGGTAGTGAAGGTCAGGCTGAAGGGCGCCTGCTCCGGGTGCGCCATGGCCACCGTTACCCTGCAGTGGACCGTGGAGCGGAACCTGAAGTCGGTTTTCCCGGAGATAGAGAAGGTGGAAAACGTCAGTTAGGGCAACCGTCGGAGCGGAAGCCCGAAGGGTGGCGATACGATCCCTGGCGGGGGAGAAAGTCGTCTTCGGTCTTGCCGGCAGGGATCGGGCCTTCGCCCTGAGACTGCTTCGGGAAACAATGGTGTGGCGGGCCAGGCTGGACAGAGCCCTGGCCCGTTACTGCAGCAGGCCCCTGGAGAAGCTTGACCCTGTGGTGCTGGCCGGCCTGAGAGTCGGCGCCGTCCAGCTGCTCATACTCGGAACACCCTCCCACGCGGCGGTTTCGGAAACCGTGACCGCCGTCTCGCCCCACAGGGGCGCGGGAATGGTGAACGCGGTTCTCAGGAAGCTGGCGGAGAGGGGAGAACCGGACCCCGATTCCGCCACTCTCGCCGAGAGATGGTCCCATCCCCCCGCGCTGGTTGACAGGTGGGTATCCCGGTTCGGTGCCGGGGATGCCGTCCGGCTCATGGAGTGGAACAACTCGGTTCCCTCGCTGGGCGGATGCGTGGACGGCTCCGGAACAGGTCTCTCACCTGGAAAGTACCTGGATGATTACAGGATAGTGGAGAGGACGGGAGGAAACCCGCTGGATTCCCTGGACGGGCCGGTGTACCTGCAGGATGAGGCGGCCGCCGTAACCGGAAGGGCATGTGCCGTGTCCGCCCGTGGGGGGAGGGTTCTGGAGCTGGGCGCAGCCCCCGGGGGGAAGACGCACCATCTACAGGAAACCGCTTCCCTGGTGGTATCCATGGACAGCAGCCCTTCCAGAATGGAAAGATGGGCTGAGAACCGCCGGAGGCTGGGCTGGAGGAATTCTGTCCCCGTGGCCGGGGACGGTATCCTGCCGCCTTTCAGTTCCCGTTTCGACATGGTCATGGTGGACGCTCCATGCACGAATACCGGGGTTTACAGGAGAAGGCCGGACGCGAGATGGAGATGGTCCGTGAACTACCTTCACGAAATGACCGCCCTTCAGTGGGAGCTCCTTGATTCCGCCGCCCGGCTGGTGGAGCGGGGAGGAACACTGGTCTATTCCACCTGCAGCCTGGAGGATGAGGAGAACATTCGGCAGGTGGACCGATTCGAGAGGACCCACACGGGTTTCCGAAGAGTGGAGCTGGCGGCGCCCCCGGAGCTTGTCACCGACGGCATGATTATCATATTCCCACCTGAGCATCAGATCGACGGACTATTCGCGGCAGCCTGGAGGAATGAACTGTGAGACCCGCTCTCAGGTACGGAATACTGGCACTGACGTCGGCCCTGCTGGCCTTTCTGGCCGGCATACTGCTGGCCCCGTCCATCTTCGAGACCCCGAGGTTCATATCCTCCATCGGGGCCGCATCCGCGCCCGTTACCGTGCCTGACGTCATCGGTCTCTCCAGGCAGGACGCCCAGAGGGAGATCGAGTCATCGGATCTGGTACTCGCCGGTCAGTGGTCCGAATACGGTCCCATGGAATCCATGGGAACGGTGATTAGACAGGACCCCCCGCCGGGGGCAATGACCCCCAGAGGAGCGCCGGTAAGCATATTCTGGAACATCGGGCCCCTTTACAGGCAGTACTTCCCGGATTCCCTCCCGGGGCTCTCGGCGGTGGAGGCCGAGGAGAAGATAGCCGACTGGCAGCTGTATTCCATAGGCAGGAGCTGGGTTCCCCACCCGTCGGTTCCCGAGGGATTGGTCATAGGCGTATCTCCGAGGCAGTACGACAGCCTTGCGGTCACAACCCCCGTAAGGCTCCTGGTCTCCACCGGCTGGGATGGCGTTCCCCGCTTTGTCGGCCTGTCCCTCTCCAGAGCCCTGGAAACTGCGGACAACAGCAGCCTGGTGACCGTGGTGGAGGAAAGGGCCACCGGAGACATACAGGAGAAGGGGATGGTGATTGAGCAGTCGCTCCCCACCGGTTCCCGTTTTTCACCGGGAGATTCCATCGTGCTGGTAGTGGGCAGGATCAGCGATGACTGGGGCACCTGGTGATGGGCAGGCTGCTTGTGGCCCCCTCCATTCTCGGATGCGACCAGGGACGGCTTTCCCTGGAATCCCGCCGGCTGCAGGAGGCCGGAGCCGACATGATCCATCTGGACGTAATGGACGGGAATTTCGTGCCGGTACTGACCGTGGGCGCCGGTGTGGCTGAAGCGGTGGTCCGGTCGGTGGACATTCCGGTGGACGCCCACCTGATGGTACGTGAACCGGCGGGGCTTATCGACGCTTTCGCCGATGCCGGATGCGGCTACATAACCGTTCACGCGGAAGTGGCCCTGCATCTGGACAGGCTGCTGGGCAGAATAAGGGAAACCGGCTGCCTCGCGGGAGTAGCCGTCAATCCGGCTACTCCGGTGGAGTTCCTGCGGTGGGAGGCGCCGGCGGTGGATATGGTGCTCATCATGACCGTGAATCCCGGGTACGGGGGGCAGAAGCATCTTTCCCATCTTCACCGCAAGGTCGGCAGGGCAAGGGAACTGCTGGACTCGTTCGGCGGCAGGGAGGCGCTGGTGGCGGTGGACGGGGGAGTGAACGACACGAATTCGAAGCTGCTCGTCCGCGCCGGCGCGGATGTGCTGGTTTCCGGCTCCTTCGTGACAGGTTCGTCAGACCCCGCCGGAGCGATCAGAAGCCTGAGATGAGGCGCTTCATCATTTTCACGGTTGCGCGCAATAAATAGAGGGCACCGCGCAACTTGTACCGTATCATCAAATGAAGTATAGTTGCATGCTCTGCGGGCTGCCGTGGTGCGGTATTCCACAGCGCCGGAACAGGAATGCATGACCTGGAGGATGAATTGTTCGATACACTGAGCGAAAGGCTCTCGGAGGCTTTCAGAAAGATCACCGGAAGAGGCGTGCTTACCGAGTCGGACGTGAAGCAGGCCATGAGACTGGTGCGCCGCGCTCTGCTGGAGGCGGACGTGAGCTTCGGTGTAGCCAGGGAATTCATCGGTGAGGTGAGCGGGAAGGCAATGGGGGAGAAGGTGCTGAAGAGCATCGATCCCGGCAAGCAGGTCATCAAGATAGTAAACGATGAAATAGTCCGCCTTCTGGGCACCGAACGGTCGGATCTTGACCTTTCCGGCCCGCCCCCGCTGGTATACCTGCTGATAGGTCTTCAGGGGTCCGGCAAGACCACTACGGCCGCGAAGCTCGCCTGGTGGCTGGCGAAGAACAGGGGCAAAAGGGTCATGCTGGCCGCCTGCGACCTTCAGAGGCCAGCCGCCATCGACCAGCTGGAGAAAGTGGCCGCCGACGCCGACGCCGGTTTCTACGGCCGAAGGGACACCACCGATCCTGTGGCCGTGCTGAAGGAAGCGGTTAAAGAGGCAAGACTGAGGAACTACGACGTCGTCATAGCCGATACCGCCGGACGGCTGCACGTGAACGATGACCTGATGGAGGAGCTGCAGAACGTCAGACGTTCCTCTGATCCATCGGAGACGCTGCTCGTCCTGGACGGTCTGTCGGGCCAGGACGCCGTCAACGTGGCCTCCGAGTTCAAGGAGAGGATAGGCTTCACCGGTTCGGTCATAACGAAGATGGACGGTGATTCCAGGGGCGGCGCGGCGCTGTCGTTCAGGGCTGTCACCGGCAGGCCCATCAAATTCATCGGCACCGG
>JAWOBF010000042.1:0-5147 GCA_046498225.1 Candidatus Aegiribacteria sp. | reverse complement strand
TCTTCGACGGCACAGAGGCCGGACTCCAGCCTTCGATGTACCCCAGGATATACGACTCCAGCGGGAACCTTCTGCTGGACACGAGCCAGTACGCTTCCTACATTGGGGCGGAAGGTCAGACCGCTATCCAGTTCATCTCCGACCTTGACCGGGTACTCTCCCAGCCGGCGTTCGCAGGATCACCACTGGTTGTGAACGTTCGTGAGATAACCGGGCAGCTGGGCACGGACATCGTTCTGGGACAGGAGGAATCCGACGCTCTGGGCTGGCTCAGTACAGGCCTGCCATTCCTGATGAGCGCGGGCAAGTTCCTTCTCGGCGTACTTTAGGGGTGACCGGCATGAAGCTTACCGCAATCGTTCTCATATGTGCACTTGCCGGTTGTACTCAGCAGACCGTTGTCTCCGGCAACCAGCCTGCACAGTCCCACCAGGCCGCCATACCTCCGGGTGAAACGGAGATACTGGCGGAGGGCGCCGCCGCCCTTTCAGGAACCGCGGTCGATATCGCAAGGGACCAGGCCATCGACGACGCTCTGAGGAAAGCCGTGGAGCAGGGGGTGGGTGCCTACATAGATGCCGAGACCAGAGTGAGCAACTTTCAGCTGATATCGGACAACATCTACTCCAGGACCCACGGGTACGTGTCATCCTACAGGATTATCGACGAGAGCCGGGACGGTGACCTCTACAGGGTTGTGATAAGGGCCGTTGTAAAGACCGATGACATAGAGGATGACCTCGCCGCCATAGGTATTCTTCTGGCCCGGCAGGGCAGGCCGAGGATCATGGCGGTCATCCGTGAGCTTTCCGACCCGGACCAGCTGGAGGAAGTGAGTTCGCTCATGGGAGCCTCCATGTTCGAGACCGCGGTGATGGACCACTTCAGGGAAAAGGGGTTTCCGGTGGTGGATGCGGCCACCGTGCAGGAGATACTGGAAAAGGAGCAGCTCCGTCTGATACTGCAGGGCGATGACCGGACCGCGGCACTGCTGGGCCTGGAGGCAGGGGCCGAGATCATCATAACAGGTACCGCGCTGCACCGGGAGCATTCCAGAGTCATCGCAGGCTCCCCCCGGGAAGTACACGAGTACCAGGTGAGCACCCGGGCTGTGAACACCCGTACGGGAAGCATGCTGGCAGGCTCTGCGTTAACAGTGGAACTGCCATTCAGCGAGAACCAGGCTCGGACCCGTGCGGCGGACAGCACCGGCTCATACCTGGAATCCGCCATCCTGGACGGGTGGCTCAGTAACGAGAACACTACAGTGATAGTGGCGACCAATGCCGATTTTCAGAAGGTCCAGAGGCTGAGCTCCGACATTCGGAACGGTGTCAGGGGTGTTACGGATGTGGTCACTCGCGACCTGACGGGATCCAGGGCCACTATCGAGATAGTGTCGGAAACCCCCAGCTCCGAAGTACTGGAAGATATGTCATCGATTGAAGCCGGCTTTATCGTAACCGGCTTCTCCGGAAACCGGGTCGAGATCGAATTCATCGACTGAGCCGCACTTTCCGGGATTGCTTGATGCGTGCAATGGTTCAGGGCCGGTTGCGGTCACTCTTCCTGGTGGATATGCCGAAGGGAACGTACAGGGAGCAGAAACCCACTATTCCGGTAATAAGCAGAGCGATGGCAACGATGCCCAGCACGATGGCAGCGGTTCCCCCGATCACGCCGGTAAGGTAGAGCAGCCCGATTATCACTGCTATGCATACCCTGATGATCCGGTCCAGGGTTCCCTCGTTCTTCTTGAAAATACCAACATCTCCTTTCAATTGTACCTCGCTTTATTGTAAGATGCAATCTTACAGCACCGCTAGGCTCCCGCGTTCTTCAGCCTTGTAAGCCGTGCGGTCCTCTCCCTGATGCTTTCCTCATGCTCCCTGTCCGAAACATCCGGGTCTTTCGTCTCCCTCCAGAGGTCACAGGGCATATCGTCGCACTCCCCGCAGTTATCATAACCCTTTTCGTTCACCGCGCAGTCGTATATCGGGCAGACCTCCGCTCCGATATGACTGGACCACCATACCCTTCCCTCGATCTCCGAGCATCCTTCGCAGGCCTGTTCCTGCAGGTAATCGCAGCTGGCGCATTCAGCACCGCAAACCGAAACCTTGCCTTCCATTTGATCTCCCTTGTCCATTTGATGATTCCAGCCCTCCGGCAATGATCTTATTCTTTCATTGTTCAGTCTATTACTTAATGGCCTTGGAAGTCAATACCGTACCGGCGGCATTCTCCCGGCTCGCTACCGGTCATGCCGCTTTCCGGATTGAACCCACGGCAGGATGACGCCGAAAATTATGGCGAAACGGAACGCTGTGGCCCAGTCCACACCGGCCGAACCGTGAAAGACAAGGTTCCAGAGCAGGGTCACTACGACGGTAACCCCCAGGGTTACTGGGAAGACCGTGAGAAATCCCCTTACAAATTCCTTGATCTTCAAAAGCGTTTCTCCCTTCCGCAAGAGATCCACAGAACACAAATTTGTATCTCATCGGTATCGGTGTCAATTCATGCTCGCCATTCCAACTTATTATCCGTCCTCTCCTTGCTGCGGTTTTGCAGAAGGACGATATTCCCACTGATCATCGAAGATTGTCCGGTCGGGCCACCGAGGGGTGAAGGTAATGGAAAACGTCACCGACGAAATCCGTGAACTGAAAAGGAAGCTGGACTCTGAGGACTATTCCGGTGTGCAGCGGATGCTCAGGGAGTTCGAGGCAGCTGACCTGGCCTCCCGCTGGAGCGAGTTCAGTGAGAAGGAAAGCCTTCGCCTGATCGGTATTCTTTCCTTCGAGAAGAAACTGAAGATCTTCGAACGCCTTCCCTTCCAGCAGCAGACCGAGATAATGCAGAACATTCAGAACCGGCTGCTCGGCCGGCTGCTGAACGAGATGGCTCCGGACGACAGGGTGGACCTGTTCGAACAGCTCTCCGAAGAGTACGCGGAGCAGCTCTTCTCCCTAATGGACAGCAGGGAGGTGGAGGATGTAAAGGAACTGCTGGAGTACGACAGGGAGTGCGCCGGGGGGAAGATGACTACGGAGTTCGTTCTACTGCATCCCGGAATGTCCAACCGCGAAGCCCTCATGAAGCTTCAGAAGGAAATCATAACCGAGGAAGTCAGGAACATATACGATCTGTACCTGGTGGATGAGAACGGAAGGGTAACGGGCAGAATCTCCCTTCAAAGAATGATAGCGTCAGAGCCCGAGGGCAAAGTGGAGGATATCGCCGTCCCGGTTGACAAGTTCATCGTGTCGGTAGACCAGGACCAGGAGGAAGTGGCCAGGCTGTTCACCCGGTACGAACTCCTTTCGGCTCCTGTTGTGGATGAAGAGGGTGTGATCAAGGGAGTAATAACCATAGACGACGTTGTGGAGATAATCCATCAGGAAGCTTCCGAGGATATTGCCAGGATGGCCGGAACCCATCAGGAAGAACTGATGAGCAAGTCGGTGATGAGGATCTTCAGGATAAGATGGCCCTGGCTGTTCGCCTCCTGGATCGGGGGCATCGGCGCTCTTGCCATAATCGGCGCATTTGAGGAAACCCTTGCCCAGGCGGTTGCGGTAGCAGCCTTCATACCGGTGATAATGGGGATGGGCGGCAACATCGGTGTACAGTCTTCCACCATCGTGGTAAGAGGGATAGCGCTGGGCAGGGTGGACATTTCTACGCTTTGGAGAAGTGTGTACAAGGAGATAAGAATCGGCCTTCTCCTGGGACTGAGCTACGGTGTGCTGCTGGGAATAGTGGCTCATCTAAGGTACGCGGAAGCGGAAAGCATGGCCATGATAGGTCTTGTAGCCGGAATGGGAATATGTCTCTCCATGACCATTGCCGCGTCTCTGGGAGCTCTGCTGCCACTGGTGTTCCAGAAGCTGAATATCGACCCCGCGGTGGCCACGGGCCCCGTAGTCACCACCGGAATAGATATCGTTGGCCTTACAATCTACTTTTCCCTTGCCTCGATCTTACTTCTTTGATACCGCGGGAGGTATTCATGGACTCAGGAAAAGCGGGAAATTCCTCGTTGCATTCGATTGACAGGCATACCTGTCATTGTGTATCGTAAATTGTGAATAATGAGAAAATATATACACTTAGGAGGATCCATATGTTACGATTTTTTAGAGCCGGCTCACTCATCGCAGCCGCCGGGCTGGTGCTTTTCGGCTGCGGAAGCGATCCTGCAGGATCAGGTGGACTTCTTCCGGATGAACACAGTATAGGCTGGGCCCGCAACCTGGCTGACCCTGTGCGCGACCTGGAACTCCCTGACGGAGTGCTTTTCATGATATCGTGCATCGATATCAACGATGAGGGCCAGCCGGAGAACCTGATACCCTGGCAGTTCTACTACACCGAACCTTCCGATTCCTCCGATGTCCTGATAGTCATGGTCCAGTACACCGGCACTACCAATCACTTCTGGGAGGATGATACATCCGTACCGATCAGTGAACTGCCTGACTATGACGACGCCGGACCATGGGTAAACTCCGCCAGGGCTGGAATGGGGCAGGGGTACAGCGACTGGGAGGAGTACGCTCTTATAGTCAAGGGAAACGACTACCCGGAATTCCCCATGGCTCTCAACGTGGCGGTACTGCAGTTCATGTCACCGGATACCACAGAGCAGCTCACCGCGATAATCAATTCCGATACCGATTCGCTCCTGGCCATCATCGAGTACTGAACGATTCCGGCCGGACGGCCTGCGGGAATTGAAAGGGCAATGCAGCCCGAGGGTGTAAAAACCGCCATGTATCTGTTTACGCATCGAACGGTCAGGTATGATATAGCGTAAATACAATATCAGTTCGTATATAACCAGATATCCAGATTCATGGAAGACCGCATAAAACGTTGACGCGTATGTTTACTCAGAAAGTGTCAGGTGCTGTTCCGTCAATCGGGTCGTAATCTGCAGCGAAGTCAATTACACAGACATATCCGTACTCCGGATGTTCTTCAATGGCTATTCCCACGTAGCGGAAATCCGGATTCAGCAGATTGATCCTGTGCCCCCTGTCCGCCACGCCGTCATCTATCAGCAGAATGGCGACTATTTCCCTGCCGTTGCAGGGTCCGAAGGCTATCACCTCTCCTATGGTCCCGTGCCAGTCGGCATA
>JAWOBF010000126.1:0-15784 GCA_046498225.1 Candidatus Aegiribacteria sp. | reverse complement strand
CAGGACCCCGCCGGAGTGTTCCAGGGTGTTCACAGCGCCCAGCCGGAGGGCGTCCCCTTCCAGTTCATCGCACAGACCGGCCGACTCCATCTTGTAGGGGAAGGTCACGTTCAAACCTCTGATACCGCCGCTGAAGAGTTCGGCCAGGCTACTCTCCAGTGTTCCCGGCCTTACCGGGAAAGCAGAGTATTCACCACTCAGGCCCGTACTCCTAAAGAATTCCTCATGGATGGCGGGAGAGAGCGTACGTTCCAGGGGCCATCCCACCAGCCCCAGCTTGAATTTATCGGTCGTCTCACCCATGTCTCAGCCTCCGGACCCTCTGATAGAAACGGTAAAGCCAGTCGCCGGGGCCGGAACCCCTGTGGAATACCGGCCTGTAGAAATCACAGTCGGGTGGAACCCTTCCCTCCTTCTTCATCTGCCCGGCCATGGGGGAATGGGCGTAGACCCTTATTGTGCCGATGTTGACGAAAGTGTCACTCCAGCCCAGGGTGAACCTCGCCCTCAGCATGAAGAACAGCTTGCGCAGCAGAGCGAAGAATCCCTCGCCCGGGTTGCCGCTGAAGAAGTTGACACCCACCTGAAGGCCGGCACTCCTGGCCGCCCGCACCGCCGGAAGAAGCTCTTCCGCCCTTCCCCTCTTGCCGAGCATCCGCAGACCCCTGTCGGTTATGGCATCCGGTGAGAAATCCAGCTTGACCGCGCCGGCTTGCTTCATCCTGGCCAGCTGCTCACCGGTGACCTTCTCGTCCACCCAGGCGCTCCAGGAAAGGTTCGTGCCGGTTGTCTCCAGGCCGGCCAGAAGCTTCAGGAAGTAATCCTCAGGCGCGTTGAAGACCGAGTCCACGAACTGGAACCTGGAGGCTCCCAGTTCCTCCAGCTGCCTTATGTCCCTGAGAACGTGCTGCACCGGCCTGGTCCTGAATTCCGGCCCGCTGAGATACCCGTAGGTGCAGTAAGTGCAGCTGTAGGCGCAGCCCCGCCTGCTCTGGACCCCTATGGTGTCCGGCACAGGGTAATTCGACAGGTCCAGTATCCCGTAATCCGGGGGTTCGATGGCGTTCAGGTCGGACCGTTTCCACGGCAGTATCCGGCCGCCATCCCATCCATCCACCGAAGAGCCCTTTTCCAGATGATCCATCAGCTGCGGGAAGACAACCTCCCCCTCCCCTGGAACACCATAGTCAATTCCGGGAAAAAGCTCCATGACGCGTTCAGGGTATATGGAGAAACCGGTTCCTCCCGCAACAACCGTTCCGTCCCAGCCATTCAGCACCTGCATGACTTCGGCGAAAGGCTCGACGTAGGAATAGGTGACTGGATATGAACTGTCATCGATGTTCCGAAGAGAGACTGCGGTGACGTTCGGGGCGAAGGACTCCAGCTCCCTTCTGAGGGCCCCGGTGTAATCCCTCTCCCGGCTGAGATCAAGGCCGCGTACAATACGGCCCTTCAGCTGACCGGCGATGAAGGCCAGACCCAGGGGGTATATGGGGGCCTCTTCCCTGCCGGTGGGTGACTGGACCAGCAATATCCTCAAACCGCGCCTCTTTTCATTCCTCGCTCAAAGATTATTTTCAAGTATAATGAAATCCCTGAGTATTCGTTTCGCCTGCATTGGTCTCCTGTTCGCGGCCTCCGCCGCTGCGGGAGGAATCCGGGCCTCCTCTACCCCCGTTCGCATGGAAGCCCTGGACAGTCTGGCCTGCGGCATTTCCGCTCTTGGATACGTACCATCCGGAGGAAATCTGATTGTCCTTGCGGCTTCCAGCGGCTGGTTCGGGCCGCTCTCGGGGGTCAGGGTACTTCCGGGCGAATCCGAGGAAGTGGACGGAGTACCGGAAACCATCCCGGGCAGGCGGGTCCGCTACGGCAGCGCTCCGTTGTCCGGCGGCGGGGATATCGTACTTGTCACCGCTCCTCCTCCCTCCTGTGTCCCCCTGGGGCTTTCGCCGGGCGTACCCGTCGGAACCAGCGTATCGTTCAGGCTCAAGGGGTTCGGCAGGCTGAAGAAACCGGAAGTCGCCGTGCTGACGCCGCGCATGGAGATAATCGAACTCCAGCCGGACAGCTCGGGCGCAATCGGATTCTCCGTCCCGGACAGGGGTATATACTGGGTGGAGGTAATGCAGGGGACCGCCGCCGGCCCCGTCATCGAGCTGCTTTTCCCGGTTATAGCGGGTGGGGATGCCGCCGACGTTTTCAGCGGCAGTATTCCGACCCCTCAATCGCGGGCCGACTCTCCCTCCATGGTGCTGGCAGAGCTCAACCAGCTCAGGGAAAGCATGGGAATACCCCCGCTCCTGAGAACCGAGGAACTTGACAGCGCCGCCGGTATCAGGGCCGGGAACCTTGCCTTCTCCGGCGTGTTCAACCATATAGACCTGGAGGCCGGCAGCCTTGAACAGATAATTCCGCCCGGGGTCAGGCGTTACGGAGAGAACATCGGCAGGGGGAGGGGTTACCGGGAAGCGTGGTCCATGATACTCATAAGCCCTTTCCATCTCAGAACATGCATCTCCGGGGATTACTCCCGCGCAGGCCTGGCCGGCGCCGTTGACTGCCGGGAGTACCAGTGGCAGCTGATCCTGGTCCAGGTGTTCGCCTCCGGGACCGATAAGGAATGATAACTGATTTCCTCTCTGCTGGCGGTTCGGAGGCGGTTTTGTCTTCCGCCCCGGACCCGGTTCTCCTGTCGATGCTGGCCGCGGGAGGTGCCGTGACCGGCGGATTCCCCTTCCTGTCCACACGGTACTTCGAGTTTTCCCTCAACCGGATATTCATCTTCGCCATGTTCCTTCTGTGGCCGCGGGAGCCGGCAGCCATATTCACACTGGCCTCCGTGCTGCTGGGCGCGGGACTGCGAAAAGCATTTTCCATCGGGAGGTTCTGGAGATTCCTGCTGGGCGGTCTGCTTGGGCTGGCCGTACTGTTCCTCGGTCCCGACCTCATCATGAGCTACCGGCCGGAGATCCCCCACCAGCTGGCCGTGCTTCTTACCCTGCCCTTCCTCCTGGTCCTGGAACTCACGATGAACGTTATCTGCTCCAGGGAGGGAGGCGATCTGGGCACCTTTTCCGGCAGGCTGATGATAACCTACGCGGCCACTCTTTCCATGGCGCTCATGGCTGTGATAATGGTAACGCGGTCAGGCCCGCTGGGAACCGCGCTGGTTCTCCTGGTCTTCACCGGTTTTTCCTTCATAGGCCGGTCCATCAACAGGAAACACGAGTGGAACACGGAGAGGATCAGCAGGATAAGCCAGCAGGACAGACTGGCTACGAGCCTGATGGAATCCTCATCCTACGGCGCCTTCCTGGATATTCTCAGGAAGGACCTCTTCCGAAAGGGTGAAAGCGACGTCATGATCCTCACCAGGACCGGTGAGGAGGACGAGTGGATTCTCTGGACCAGGACCTCCCACATCGCTCTCTCCGGGACGGAAGTGAAGGGTGCAATACCAGGAAAGGGTGAACTCTCCGGCGATCTCGTGGCAGGGGACTACAGGGGAACCTCTCTCGGCCTGTCCGACAAGGGGGACCTGGCGCTTCTTCTCACCGGGCCGGAAAAAGACGTACTCGGCGAAATGCCTTCCAGCCTGCTGGAGAACCTGGTCCTGCTCCTGGAGCACACCTGGGAAGCCGTGGGGCATTCGGTTAGATCCAGGAGGTCCTTTCTCGCGGCCGCGGTGATGCTGGCCAGGCTCGCCGACGCCAAGGACAATTATACTCATGGCCATTCTCTCCGGGTCGCCAGCCTGTCCTGCGCTCTGGGTCGGCATCTGGGTCTGTCCCCGGGCAAACTTCAGACCCTCAGGGTCGCATCTATCCTCCACGATATCGGCAAACTGGCGATCCCCGCGTCCATACTGACCAAAAGGGGGCTGCTCACCCGGAGTGAGAGGGAGATAGTGGAGGCGCATCCTCTGGAGGGGTCGCGAATAGTTTCAGGTCTTTCCGGTTACGAGGAGGTGTCCAGGATAATACTCAGCCATCATGAAAGGCTTGACGGCAGGGGCTATCCGGAAGGTCTCAGCGGCCCGGATATCCCTTTCATGGCCAGGATCGTAGCCGTTGCCGACACCTTCGACGCCATTACCAGTGACAGGTCGTACCACTCGGTCTCCGGCCCGGACGAGGCCCTGGAATCCATAAGGGCCGAGAGTGGAGACAAGTTCGACGCCAGGATAGTTGAGGCGCTGGAACAGGTTATCGGCCGGGGATTCGAGGAGATGGCATGAACATCGAGGCCAGCAGCTCCCGTCTGACCCTTTTCACCGGAGCGGTGATGATACTTCTGATCCTCTGGGTCCCTGTCACCCATCAGCCTCATCCCGGGGTGAACGAGATATTCATGCTGCTGTGCCTCTGGGTGGGTCTCATGTACACCATATCCATGCAGAGCTTCAGGACCATCGGGTATCCTCTGACCCTGTTCCCCATATTCCAGGGATATCTGGCGGTTACAGGCTATACGGTCCTTCATGAGACCGGTTTCATGCTGGCGGTATTCCTGGGAATGGTGGTCTATACACTCAGGATAGGCGAGAAATCGAGGGAGATCGTCCCCAGCAGCACCAGGTTCATGCTGGTCACCCTTCTCTCCCTGAGACTTACCACCTGGGGTATTCAGAACTTCCGTGATGACATTCTTTCCAGCGATTACTCCACGGCCGCCGCCCTGACGGGGGCGGTCATGGTATCGGTATTCCTTAACCAGACGCTCCACATAATCATCGAATTCAGGGCAATACGGGACATCGGCCCTTTCTTCCGCAGGTATGTCAGGTCCGCTGTCTACCCGGCCTTCTTCGTTCTGTTCCTTCTTCCAGCCGCCGTTCAGACCAGAGTACCCTCATCCGGCATCTGGGAATGGGACCTCACAGCCGGAGTAGTCACCGTTGTGCTTATACAGACGGGCCTTTCACTGCTCCTGGACAGGGCCCGTTTCTCCCATTCCAGGACCAGGTTCCTGGAGAACGAGCTGGGAAAACATTCTGAGATACTCACAGGCCTTGACACATCGATGGAGGCATTGAGGGTGCTCGCCCGGTTCTGGTACGAGGCGGCGGAGCCCGAAGCGGTGAGAGTAACCTGGAAGAACATCTCCTTCACCTGCCCTACGGGCTTCGACCCGGGGAGCAGATCAGGCCTCAGGCGACGGGGAGAGGAGGGTCTGGCACTGGAGATATGGCCCAGCGCAAGGACGACGCTGGACAGGGACAGGGTGGAAATATTCATACTTCAGACCGAAACGGTGCTTAAGAACCTGGAACTGAGGAACAGCGTTTTCAGAAGCGGCTGGAAATGTCTCGAGGCCATGGTCTACTCCCTGGACAAGTCCGACAGCAGGCAGACCGGTTACAGCCGCGTGGTGGCGGATATCGCCGTAAGGATAGGATCGAAGCTGGGAATGTCCGGAAGCCAGCTGGAGGACCTGGAGATGTCCGCCATGCTCCACCTGACAGCTGCCATGCTGGAAAAGGCCGAGGAGGACTGGCAGGAGGTTTTCTCCTCCGACCCGTCCCGGAACCAGTTCCAGCTTCCGCCGGAAGTTGTTAGGGGAATTCGTCACATGACGGAGAATTACGATGGTTCAGGCAGGCCGGAAGGACTTTCAGGGGACGCTATACCCCTGATCTCCAGGATCCTGGCGGTGGCAAGCAGCTACGTGGCCGGCGTTTCGAACCAGCCGGTGAGCGCCTCAGTCCTGGAACTCAAGAGGAGAGCCGGGCTGATCTTCGACCCGGACATCGTCGGCATAATGGAGGAATTATCAATGATGGAAGAAGGAATGGTTGTATCCTAGGCATCTCCGCAGAAGAGGCCTGCCAGATACACGGCCCCGCCGGGAACGTCAGTCCACCGGCGGGGCCTCTTTCTCCTGACAAGTGGAGTATTACTGGCTGTAGCGCTCCACCCTGTCTATCTTTTCCTCGCACAGAGCTATCGAGTTGTGCGCCGCGTTTATCATGGTCTGGGCGCTGCCCGCCCTGAATCCGGTCACCTGGGAGAGATACGATATAGCGGTGTTCAGCTCGGATATGGCGGTCTGCCAGGCGGGAATGTTCTCCGGGACCAGCTCCTGTATCCTGGCCTTGCTGGAGCCGCTCTGGTAGTAGAAAGCTCCCACCATGTAGTTGGCCAGCGGATCGTTGGGATAGGCGTTGCTGAGACGGTTGAACACGTTCTGCATGGCGCTCCGCTGCCCGCTGTCGCGGTATATGGAAGCCAGGAGAATGTAGGCCTCCCTGCTGCCGGTGCTGGAAATGAGCGATTCCAGCCTGTTGACGGCACTTGAAGTTCTCCCGGCCCATGATTCCACCTGCGCCGTATAGAGTATTCTCTGCGCGTTGCCGGGATCGGCCTCCAGGTAGGTTACGGCGTGGTCCGCCGCCTTTCCGTAGTCGCCGGTCCTCACGTAGGACTGTATCAGCCGCTGCCTGATACCATGCATGCCCGGATTCCTGTCCAGGATATCCTCCATGTAGGGAATCGCTTTGGCATACTCCTCGGTCTGGTAATAAAGGAGAGAGAGGGGGAACATGATGGAAGTGCTGCCCGGATTCCTCTCCAGAGCGTCCTCGAAGCTTGCGATGGCCTGGTCCAGCTCTCCCAGCTCCTGGTAGGCCTCGGCAAGGCCCAGGTAAGCGCTGGCGTTCTCCGGGTCTATGTTCACCGCGTCCTCGAAGTATGTCCTGGCGGATGCCGCGTCGCCTCGGGCGAGCAGGACCTGTCCCATTCCGGTGAGGGCATCGGCGTTGTCAGGCTGCCCGGCGATGATATCCTCGTAGATCTCCAGCGCCTTGTCTACCGAATCCACCTCTTCCTCCAGGTACACTTCCGCCAGCTGGAACCGGGCCTCTAGAAGTGTGGGATCCACCGCGAGAGCCTGTTTCAGGAACATTATAGCCATGGTCCAGTTGTCCATCTGAACGCTGAAAGCGGCCTGGTCCAGCGCCTGCTGCACCCTGCCCACAACCAGTTCCTCTATCTGGTCCACCATTTCACGGGACATGTCCCTCACAGGGTCGGAGTTCTTCGGGACCATATAGGGATCGGCGTTGATGGTGTTGCCAGAGGCGGGAATAGCTACGTTCCAGAATACCTGGAACTCGTCACCCGACTGGGATACGCTGCCGTAAAGCATCATGTCGGTTTCCAGAGCCAGGCCGGCGTTCACCACGAAATCCGGGGGAACACCGTATCGGAAGTCGGAGCAGTTGAAGCCCTGGTCCTCGAAAGCGTTTTCCAGATCATCCTCGGACATCATGACATACTCGGGATCGGATTCGAAGATATCCTCCAGGTTATCGTATATCTTTCCGCTTATCCACCGCGCGTCGGAATTGGAGTAGCCGAATGGCACTACGCCTATCCTGGTGGCGTCACTGTCGCCCTGGGCAACAGCGGTCCCGCACGCCAGGATCATAAGGAACGCGGAAGCTGTCAGGAACTTCATCATAATATCCTCCATCTATATCGGATTGAGCAAGGGAATCATCTGACCCCGATCCTTCTGTAGTATGCAAATATTGCACCATCGTCCGGCCCGGGCAAGAACCCGCCGTCATTCCACGGCCAGCCACTGCAGATTCCTCTTTTCCGTTCCGTCCCGTCTGTAGGAATGGAACATGGCCGCGCCGCAGCAGGTGCATTCCGGCATATTGAAGACCGCGGTGTCCGGCGGAAGCCCCGCTTCCTCCAGCTGATCAAGGAGGGCCAGCTTCAGATCGATCCGGCCCTGTGGATGCCCTGGAGCGCGGGACGCTCCGGCCACCCGAATCCTCACGTCCTCTCCCACGGTATAGCAGTTCCGGCAGATGCAGTTCCCAAGCAGAATGAAATCCGGAGTCCGGGGAAGCCTCCTCAGCATCCTGCCGGCTATGCCTCCCTCTATCCCTCTCCATCCAGCGTGAAGGGCCGCCGCGAAGGTGCGGGACCAGAAGAACACCGGAAGACAGTCGGCGGTCCTGATACCGGGATACCTTCCACTGCGGGTGAGTATCATCCCGTCGCCCTCCTCGCTCCCCTCCGGGTCCTGCAGGATAGAGGTCCCGTGGACCTGGTTGAGGAACACGACGTTGTCCAGCTCTCCCCGGGAAGGCCCCGCGATGCCTGTGACATGGAACTCCGCGCCGGGAAGTTCTAAAACGGCCCTGCCGCCGGAGCTGTACTCCGGTTCCAGGTCAGTCATCCGCATCCGCATCATCTCCATTCATAGATGATACACTCGAGGACAGGCAGTGTTCCATGACGAAATCCTCCACCTGGTCCTGCGGAACCACCCTGAAGGGCGGAATGGACCTGAGGAAGACCCTTCCGTATCCCTTCGTCACTATTCGCCTGTCCATTATCATCACCACCCCGGTATCGTCCATCGACCTTATCAGCCTGCCCACCCCCTGGCGAAGCCTCACCGCGGCCAGGGGAAGGGAATAGCCGGCGAAGGAGCTGCCTCCGTTACTGTCTATCTGGTCCATTCGCGCCCGAATGAGGGGATGGCCGGGGGACGCGAAGGGAAGCCTGTCTATAACCACCGCCTGCAGCATGTTGCCGGGAAGGTCCACCCCCTCCCAGAAAGACGCCGTGCCCAGTATCACCGCTCGGCTCGAAGCCCTGAAATCCCTTAGTATCCCCCCGCGGGACATCTCTCCCTGGGTGAACAGCCGGATACCGGGGGGAAGCTCCCTCTCGGCCATCCGTTTCACGAGTTTGAGGTTCCTGTAGCTGGTGAAGAGCAGAAGGGTCCTTCCCCCCAGAAGCTCCGACAGTCTTCGGCCCCATTTCCAGACGGTCAGCGCCAGATCCTGGTGGGAATCATGTGGTGGAAGGTCGTCGGGAACCGCCAGTATCGCCTGGGAACCGTAATCGAACGGGCTCCCGAACCGTCTGGTGACGGCGTCCCACGCGCCCAGCCGTCCCTGGAAGAAATCGAACTCCCCCGCCACCGTGAGGGTGGCCGAGGTGAGGATGGTGGTATCGAATCTGGAATAGACCACTTCCCGCAGGTCCGGACCTATGTCCAGCGGAACCCCCTTGAGAAGCGGATGCTTCCCCTCCATCTCAACGAAGCAGCAGTACTCCCCGGTACTGATGTCCAGAAAACCTCTGGCCGCCGACGCCACGGCCGAGGCGGCCTGCGCCACCGGCTGCAGGTCTTCCACGCCCTCCACCTCCGAAGCCAGCCCCGAGGCTGCAGAAGCCACCTCCGAAAGGCCTTCCATGTGTTCCACCGGGTCCCAGGGGGAGGTCTCGGTCACGCCCAGGGTGAGGTCGGCTATGGATGCGGACAGTTTCCTGGTCCGCTCCAGCAGGGCCGCCTTCCTGTCCGTCTCCACCTCGCTGAAGGCTATTCCGTCGAAAATGGGAAGGAGAATGCCCTCCCCCAGCGCCAGGCCGAGACATTCGCTGGCCGCGTCCTCAAGTCTGTGTCCCTCGTCTATCACCAGAACGTCGGCCTCGGGGAGGACCTCGTCGGCCAGCAGGCCGGATACCAGGAGATGGTGGTTGAGGATGAGCACGTCCGCCTTCCTCGCCGTGTTCCTGGCCCTGTAGAAATGACACCCCCCCCTGAAGGGGCAGGAGGAGCCGACGCAGTCCAGGTGGTCCGACCTGAAATGTCTCCACACCGAATGGGGCAGCTCCTCGGAGCAGGAGGAGATGTCGCCGTCTTCGGTGGTGTTCGCCCACCGGGTGAACGCTTCGTCGGCCGCGACCGATTCCCCGCCCCTGTTCCATTTCCTCAGGCACAGGTAGTTGTTGCGCCCCTTCAGGACGCTGACCCGGGCGGCGGAACCCAGAGCGGTCAGTACGGCCGGAACGTCCTTTTTCGCCAGCTGGTCCTGCAGTGTTATGGTGGCGGTTGAAACGAATATCTTTCTTCCCGAAAGTACCGCCGGTATCACGTATGCAATGCTCTTGCCGATGCCGGTACCGGCTTCGAACAGGTGCAGTCCGCCTGTATTCATGGCTGCGGCCACAGCCTGGGCGAATCTCAGCTGGAGCGGTCTGGGAGAGTAGTCGGGAATCACAGAGCGAAGGCCGTCACCGTTGAAGACATCGTGGATGACATTCGCAAGGGACTCCTTCACCGGGCTGCCCTCCTGTGACGCCTTATGTCCTCCAGCATCAGCTGTATACTGCCGTCGTTCCTCCATGTATCCATCGAGAGGGTGAAGGCCAGGTCAACTTTTCCGCCCAGCAGTGACTGTTTGTCTGCCAGTCCGAAGCCTATGGCCCTGCAGGTCTCCGAGCCTATCCTGAAGCTGCAGCTCAGGTGGTCGCGCTGCCTGCCCACCGCCTTCCAGCTGAGAGGGTGCGCCCCCCTCACCAGCCATACCGGTCTGCGGTTTCCCTTCCCGAAGGGTTCCAGGAGGTCCAGGGCCCTGACCGTTCCTGCGTTCAGGTCCTCCCCCTCCAGCCCTCCGTCCAGGTAGAGCACCGAGCCCAGGTGTCTGTCCCAGCTTTCCCGGGACAGTACCGAGCAGAGTTCTGCTCTGAGCGGTTCCACGTTGCCGGCGGGCAGCTGAAAACCCGCCGCCATCGGATGGCCGCCCAGGCTGTCCATCAGCCCCAGCCTGGACTGTATGTCCCTCAGGATGGAATGGATAGGAATTCCCGGGACGCTCCTGGCGGAGCCGAATCCCAGGCCGTCCTCCAGCGCTATCATCACTGACGGCACGCCGAACCTGGACACGAGCCTCGATGCAACTATCCCTATCACGCCCCTGTGCCAGTTACCGTCGGCCATCAGGATGCATCTGGGTTCATGGAGCTCTCCGGCCCTGCGGACAACCTCCGCTTCCACCTGCCTGTCCAGCTTCCTCCGCCTGCGGTTGTGGCTCTCCACCCTGGAAGCCAGCTCCTCCGCCTCCCGGGAGCTTTCGGCCAGAAGCAGCCTTACCGCGTCGTGTGCATGCCCGATCCTGCCGCAGGCGTTCAGCCTCGGTCCGATGTAATAGGCCAGGTCCGTGGAATTTACCTTCGCGATATCGATGGAGGCGCTTGCGGCAAGGGCTCTTATTCCGGGGAAGGGGGCGCTGCGAAGGAGTTCCAGTCCGCGGGAAACGATTATCCTGTTGTCCTCCACCAGGTCCACCACGTCCGCCACCGTGCCCGCCGCAACGTACTGCAGAAGGCTCTGAAGGTAGTCCGGGTCGCCCTCCAGGATTTCATAGACCCCACCCATGGCCATCCATGCCACTCCGGCGCCGGCCAGGTGAGACCAGGGCGCCTCATCGTCCAGGGCGGGGTCCACCAGCGCGCAGGCGTCCGGCAGCCTCTCCCCCGGCTGGTGATGGTCGGTGATGACCGTCTCTACCCCCATTGCCCTGAGGGCTTCTATATGTTCCGCGTCGGATACGCCGCAGTCCACGGTGATAAGAAGACGGGCACCGGCCCCCGAGCACGCATCCAGGCTTGAATCACCGAGGCCGTAACCGTCATCGAACCTGTCGGGTATGAAATAGTCCACCCGTGCGCCAAGCCGCTTCAGAGCCAGGTACACCACCGCGGTTGCGGTGATCCCGTCCGCGTCGTAGTCGCCATGGACCAGTATCTTCTCCCCGTCCCTGACGGCGGAGGCTATCCTTTCAGCGGCCTTCTGCATGCCGCCGGGGGATCTCCAGGACGAGATCTCGCCCATGTCCGGTTTCAGAAATTTCTCCAGGGACGGGCCGGAATACCCCCTCCTGGCGAGGAGAAGGGCCACCGGCTCCGGCAGCCCGTGAGCGTCCGGCGCCTCCGACAGCTCCAGTCTCGGTACCGGTCGGGCGGCCCAGCGCTTCTTCAATGCTCCTCCAATGGGAATTGCGGGGTCAGGCTGTAAGCCGGGTTCTGTAACGCCCCGAAGGGCGCCAGTGGCCATCCGTCTGGGACGACAGTCTCCCGCCGCCTCTAGCGGCCAACCCGGAGGTCGGGGGGAACGGGCAGCTCCCCGGCTTCGTAGAAGCCTTCCTCCCTATTTGGCCTTGCACCGGACAAGGTTTGCCGTGCGGGTACCGTTGCCGGTACCCCGGTGGGCTCTTACCCCGCCATTTCACCCTTGCCCCCGCTTGCCGGTTCACCGGAAACCTGTCTGGAATTCGCTGAACATCGGGGGCGGTATCGTTTCTGTGGCACGTTCTTTCCGTTACCGGAACCGGGGTTTCCCCGGTGTCCCGCCCTGTGGAGCCCGGACTTTCCTCCCCCATGAGGGGGCGGCCACTCGCCTGACCCTGCGCTGAATATAGTTACTTCTCACCAGCCAGGGAGCTGTCATCCGTCCACACTACGAAACGCCCGCAGATGGGGCATACGAATGTGCTGCCCTGGCTTATCTCCACCGCTGTCTGAGGAGGTATCCCCGTGAGGCAGCCGCCGCAGTTGCCGTTCTGGAGCCCTACCACCACCAGTCCCTTGCCGCTGGACCTGAGCTGCTCGTACTTGTCCAGAAGGCGCCTGTTCATACCGGCGGATATTTCGGCCCTCTCGCTCAGGAGCTTCTCCATGTTCTCCTTCAGGACTTCCAGCTGGCCGTCCAGTATCTCCTGGCGCTTCTCGAACCTCTTCATGTTGCGTTCCCAGACCTTGCGGGCGTCCTCCAGGTCCGCCTCCGCCTCCTCCTCCTCGTACATCTTCTCAATTATCGTGCTGTCCAGGTCGCTCACCTGCTTCTCCGCGTACTTTATCTGTTCCAGCATGGTCCGGTAGGCCTTGTTGGTCTTCATCTCGAGCAGCTGGTTCTTGAACTCCGCAAGCCGCTGTTCCGTGGCTTCCCTGGACGACTGTGCCTTCCGGCTCTCTTCCCTCAACGTCTCCAGCTTGTCCCGCTCCCGCTGGAACTCCCTCTTCTGCTGCTCAAGCTCCCTCTCGTGTATCATCTTCTCACGTGGGATCTCGTCCATCTCCGCACGGGCCCTGTCAATGCGGGAATCAACGTCCTGCATCTTTATGAGTTTCCTCAGGTCTTCCTTCATCGAACTCCGCTCCCGCATTCGCCATAAATGAAGAAGGGTACCCCGAAGGGTACCCCGCCTTTACCGGTTTCGGGTGTGATGTTCCCGTCACACCGCGACATGCATGCACCATATTCCCGGTTCGCACCGGTGGTGGGCGGGACAGGATTTGAACCTGCGACCCCAAACGTGTGAAGCTTGTGCTCTAGCCAACTGAGCTACCCGCCCTTCGCCATAATAGTTTGGTGGGCCCACCTGGACTCGAACCAGGGACCGACCGGTTATGAGCCGGTGGCTCTAGCCAACTGAGCTATGGGCCCGATAAGTGCTCAAACTTATTTCCAAAAACCCGTTTTGTCAAGATGAAACAGCATCCTGTTCGGCGGATGCCCTTGCGTGAATGCTCGCCAATGGTTCATATTCCGCTTTATCGTGAACGGTATTCCTTCGACCCGGGCAGTCAATACGCGGTGCCGGAGTGGCGGAATGGCAGACGCGGCGGACTCAAAATCCGTTGTCCCCTGTGGACTTGAGGGTTCAAATCCCTCCTCCGGTACCATGTCTTTGGCAGCAGCCTGCAGTCAGGTCCAACGGAGATAAATACGCAAAATGAAGAGGACCTATTGAATCCTGGCAGGTTCCTGAATGGATCGTGAGTTGCTGCTCAGCCACAGATGCGTCAGACTTGTATTCGTTTCGGCCGTTCTGACCGTCCTCGCAGCGGCGGTGTACCTGCCGGTGTTCAGCATCGGTTTCCTTCATGACGATTTCCTGGACCTGGACCACAGTTTCAGCACGCGGTCGTTCACCGGATTCGAAGCAGGCGGCTACCGTCCCCTGATGGCCGGCCTGTGGACTCTCGACGCCAGGCTCTACGGTCCGGGCAGGCCATGGGGCTGGCACCTCACCAACCTTGTTCTCTTCATGATCAACGCATTGCTGGTCCACCTTCTGCTGAGGGAGTTCGGGGCCGGTGCAAAGGGAAGCTTCCTGGGCACCGCGCTCTTTCTTCTCTCATGGGCTGCCGCCCCCGCCGTCGCACGGGTTTCAGGCAGGACCACCCTCGCCGCTCTCGCTCCTCTGCTCGCCGCACTTCTCGTCCACCTCAGGGCAGTGAAACGAGCGGGTGGTCTGCGCGCGGGACCGATAGTCCTGGCCCAGCTGCTCTTTTTCGTTTCGCTTCTGTTCAAGGAGACCGCCATAGCGTGTCCGCCCGTATTCGCGGCACTCGCACTCTACCACCCCCCCCCAGCCAGGAGGAAGGCAGTTGCGGTCTCTCTCGCCGCCGCCATGGCAACGCTGGCGGTCTACCTGCTCATGCGCTTCAGCGCGGTAGGGCTTTCCATCAGCTACGCGGAGAGCGGAACCTTCGGTCTCTTCACCGTGAAGAGCATGCTGCGGCTTTCTGCGATGGTCTTCAAGCCGTGGCTTGCCGGCGTTCCCTTCAGGGTCCTCCTGCCCTGCGCTGTTATCGTTCTCTGGCTGCTTCGGGTCGATACCCGCCACAAAATGTTCTTCATCATCCTTACGGTCTGCCTGCTCCTCCCGGTAGGGTCTCTCGGCGCGCGGGGCTACCTCGCGGTCACAGCACTGCCGTCAGCCGCACTTCTCTTCGGACTCCTGATGGACAGGGCGGGAACCCGGACCACATGGATGATTGCCGTTCCCCTGCTCCTTGGAGGTTTTCTGTCGGCGAGGGACGAAGTGCGCATCATCAGGGACGCGTCGGCGATAGTGGAGGAGACAACTTACATGATGAACGAAATCCTCGATTCTGTTCCCGGGGAAGGTCCTGTATTCTTCACTGGAATCCAGTATCAGCATGGCGACTACGACACCTTCTGGGAGGGAGAACTGCTGGAGCCGCTCAGAGCTGCGGGGTACGACCCCGGGCGGTACGTAGGCGACGCCAGCGGATTCTGGGGAACGCTCCTGCCCATTGCCCGGGAGAACCCCGGGACAGAAGCCCGCTTCGCTCATCTGGAAACCGGGAGGGTTCTCTCCTTCTCACCCCACGAGAGGCTTACAGTCGAGATACCGGATACCCTCCTCTTCGTTCGGGACTGTTTGCCGCTGGCTGAGTTCGGAGAATACTCCGACTGCATCGTATCCGAACGGGTACTCCTGTACCTGCCGGACCCTTTCGGCGGGGATTCTCTCATCGTACTCGTTCCCGATAACACGGCAGAGGGGTACCATTTCTTCCTCGAGGACCGGCCCGAATGGGTCCTTGCAAGCGAGGGGAGCAGCTGCTTCTTCTCCGCGCCTGTCACGGCCGCCTTCAGCAGGACGTCCGATTGGATGATTGAACTGGAATCAGAGCAGATGCGTAAGGAACAGATGCTGACACGCTATCAGTGAATTCGCGCGTGTAATCCACCGGGCTTATCGTTCCACTACAAAAGGTTCCCCGATAAGCAGCAGTGGTGTTCATGATGACTTGAGAAATGTCGGAAGGGGCGCCCCGAAAAGGGCGCCCCGTTCCTGTTGAGCTGTAGCGCTCTACCTTATAACGGCCATCCTTGACGTGACGGTGGAGCCGTTCACGCTTGCCCTTACGAAGTAGATGCCGCTGGTGATGTCCGCGGGGACCATCCAGCTGTAGGAGTTCGAGCCTTCGGCCATCTCATGGGTGCCTATATTGGCCACCCTCCTGCCGGAGAGGTCGAACACTGCGATGTCGGCCATGCCCGGAGAAGCGGTGTAGACCTCGAAGGAGGCCATGTTCAGCACCGGGTTGGGGCTGACCGAGCTGATGAGAAGCCCGGCCGGTCCGGCTGTCTCGTCGCCTGCCGCGACGCCAACGGCCAGGGCGGCCTGTACGGCTGCCAGGGCGTCCACCCT
>JAWOBF010000008.1:0-12975 GCA_046498225.1 Candidatus Aegiribacteria sp. | reverse complement strand
GGTGAAGTACTCGAAGAGCACCGTTCTCTCCGCGGCGAAGGCCGCCACCGAGAGAAGGGTCAGAAGAAGCAGGACTGCTTTCATGTTCTCTCCCTTCAGAAGTAAATACATACCGGAAAACTACGGATTTGCGCTGGACAGGACTTTCCCATGTTCCCGGCCGGTACCGAAGTGGAGACCGGGATACCCGTCGGCCGCCTCTGAAAGGGGGAAAGGAACCATGTCCATTCTTCCTGCCGAGTAATATCCCCTGTTTCTGGAAACGCGTCAAGCACCGCTTCTCCTCTTCCATAACGGGAATACAAGACTTGTCTATTGACGGTAATTTGCCCATAATCTGTTTTTGACTTCGGGAAAGGAATAGAATGAGCCGGAAAAGCGGCAACGCCGGTTTCGATGAGGACATCAGGTCCACAATATCACTGATGAAAACCGTGATGCGGGATATTCTCCTCTCACTGGGCATTTCTCCGGACAATCCACGGGACGTCTATAAAAAGCTGAACATCGACAAGAAACTCGGATGGAAGATCTTCAATGTCGTAGCCGAGGAAGACCCTTTTCTGGCGGCCCGGTTCGTGCCCGGCAGGGCAGCCTGCCGGAAATTCATGAAGCTCTGCCGAAAACTTGGAACGGCCGATGATCTTCTCAGAAAGGCCGGAGAGGCCTGTCGCGCTTTCGACCGGATGGTGGATAAGCACGCGGACAGCAGGAAGGAGTTCGACCTGATGCTGATGTCCTGCTCCGACAAGGGCAAGGACAAGGCCTACCTGTCGCAGCAGAAGGCGGGGTTCAACGCGTACAGCCATCTCCTGGGAGTGCAGGCCGACACCCAGCTCTGCACATGGGTCTTCTGCCCCTCGTCCGACGGGGAGTTCCATGATGTCGTAAGCATTCGAGGTTTTCTGGATTTCCGCAGGAACCGTCCCCATGTGCCCTGGCTCCTGGAGTGGGCCTACTTTACCGACGACGATGACGTGCCGAAGGATCTGGTCAGGGTGGAGCCGCTGGAGGACACTTCCCGCGGGGGAGCGGATGAGGTTCCCTTCTACAGCCGTTTCTGCTCTGAGCCGCTTCCGGAGGTGGTGAGCTCGCGCAGGCTGGAGGGCAGGGTGGTCCATGAGCTGCAGGAGGCTCCCATAGGCAATACGGAAGCCGTAACCTGCATTACCGCCCAGAAAGCGAGGAACGTTTTCAGCAGCTGCAGGACCGACCGGGACCGGTACCGGGAAGTGCTTGTCCGGGCAAGAACCCCGGTTGAGCGGCTTGTTTTCGATCAGATAGTGCATAGGGACCTGGCGGGTCCGGAGGCCCCGGAGCTGTTCGTATTCGGTGAGTTCACGGGGTACGACTGGTCGAAGTCCGCGGAGCGCAGAAATCCCGGCAGCCTTCTTCCCGTCGACGCGAAGATTCAGGAGCTCGGTTTCGGCGCCGGGTCGGCAGGCACTCCTCACATCCCCTGGTACACGGAAATGCTGGAAGACGTTTTCGCGAGGCTCGACTGGTCTTCGAATGAATTCATCACCTACCGGGTCATCATAGACTACCCGGTGATACCCTCAACCGCCATCATGCGTTCGTTGCTGCCCGACCGGAAGTGATCCGGTTTCCGTGTACCCGTACGCCGCCCGGAAAAGCGCGGTTGACACGGCGAAGCTGAAGGGGCTATTATTTCAAGCGTGGCTAATTCTCTAAATATCAGGAGGGAAATATGAAATACGTATTTTGCCTGCTCACGGTTACTGTCACCCTGTTCGCCGCGGATTACATCGGCGACGACAACGGCTCCGTCAGCGGGGCCAGGGCGAGTCTCGCGGTGCTCGATTCGTTCACGCCGAGCCTTACGGACTACCTCGTCGGACTGGGGTACGATGAGTCCGGAGGCCAGTTCTGGGTTTCGAACAACCAGGACGCGGGAGGCATGGGCCTGAATCAGATAGCGGTTTACGAGGGAACCAGCCCCTACGCCTTCGTCGAGTCCTTCGACCAGAACAACACCTCCGGCTGGGGAATTCTCGACATGGCCTACCACACCGGCATCATGTACGTCAGCGATTTCAACAGTAACATCATCAACTACTACAACACCACGACCCAGGAGAAGCTGGGTTCCTTCAACGCCCACACAACGGGCAGCTACGCCGTGGCCACCGACGGCGCCGGCACTTTCTACACCGGCGACTTCAATACAAGCGGCAACGTCTACAGCGCGGTCTGGGACGGGGTGTCCGGGAGTTCGCCCAGCTGGAGCGTATTCACAACCGCACCCCTTGCCGAGACCGGTATCCTCGGGGCCGCCTACGATGCGTCCTGGCCGTGCCTGTGGGTGTGCATGTCCTCGGGCACCGGAACCATCTACCAGGTGGGTATGGACGGGGCCTTCATCGAGGTCTTCGATCAAATGGCGCAGGGTGAAAATCCCGCCGGCGCCGACATGGCTCCCTACGGCACCTACGCCGACAAGCTCTGGGTCCTGATGCAGACTACACCGGACATTGTCTACTGCTTAGACTCACAGGTAGCCCTTCAGAGGGACAGCTGGGGCGCCATCAAGAGCATGTTCTAGAACCGTATATCGGTAAGAAGAAGCTGGGGAAGGATACCGTCCTTCCCCTCTTCACATCATGACTAAGAGGGATCAATGAGGACATATCTCTTTCTTGCGGGTCTGCTGGCGCTGCTCTCCTGCGGGGGCGGCCGTCCATCGGACAGGGACTTGTTCAGCATCGAAGGAAGGGCCACCACCGTGGAGCAGGCGGCCGAAATGTGGAATATCATGCCTTCTGAATTCCGCCGGGTGATACTTTCATCGGACAGCGTGCAGAGGGAGTTCGCCAGGGCGGTAGCCACCAGGAACATGATAGAGCTGGAAGTATCGCGGCTGGGCATCGATACCCTGCCCGAAATCGTTTCCGCGGGCCGCGCCGCGGGAAGGATGAGAAGCCTCGCGGCCCTTCACGGACTGCTGCGGGAAGATGCATCCTCCCGAATTACCCCGGAGGACGTCGACCTCTACCTGGACAGGATGGGCAGGACCGTATGGTACACTATTTCCGACGGGAACTACATCCGCTCCGCCGGACCGGAACATCTTCCCGAGACAGAGCCGCCTCTGGGTTCGCTGCTTTCATCCATGAGCCCTGGAGATACGGCAATACTCGACGACGGCCGGACACTGACACTGGATTCGCTGGACGTGACCGACCCGGAACTGGTGGAAGAAACCGCGGGGATCGAGGGTTACAGGGACCTGGCCCGGGACAGGCTGATCAACGCATGGACGGAGAGGTCCATGGAGCGCCTGCAGGAGGAGTTCCTGGGGTATCCCGCTCCGGTGCCGGACAGCACGGTCATCCGCTCCGTGGCCGGACATTTCTCCAGCGGCTCCCCCTACCGGGCCGCGGACACCGTTGCCGCCGCCGCGGAATTCGTCCTTACCGCGGGAGACCTTGTGGGTTCGGTGAACATCGAGGGCGCCAGGGTCCCGGTATCCCCCGAAAGCGAAACATGGCTGGCGGCCTTCTCCATGGCCCTGCTGAGAAGACGGGCTGCCGCATCCTACCTCGAGGAGAACCATCCCCGGGAGTATGCCGAAGCCTTCGCGGAAGCCGACTCCGTTTCCATGAACGCCGCCGCCGACCTGCTTTACCGGCGCTTTGTGAGCGATTCGGTGATCGTGACGGAGGATGACATCCACGAACTCTACGCCGGCCTGCAGGGAGAGCTCACGGTACCGGAGAGAAGATCCGTTCTCAGCGTTCACCTGGAGAACAGGGAGGAGACGGAGAGGTTCAGAGAAGCCGTTTCCTCGGGTACGGCCGGCCTGATCGCCGACGAATTCCCCGGAGTATCCTCCATTTCCTCCCCCGGGAGCGGGGGGCGGCTCTCAAGGCCCCTGACCGTTGATGAAGTCCCGGCCGGGCTGGGACCGCGGCTTTTCTCCCTTGCTCGGGAAGACAGCGTAACCTGGCTGGGGCCGGAACCCTACTCTCAGGGTCTCTGCTGGGTCGCCTTGAGGCTGGCGGATGTTCATCCCGCGCACCAGGCGGAACTGGAAGAGGTCAGGGAGACGCTGCAGGACGTAGCAGCCGCGGAGATGGAAGCGGAGCGGTACACGGAGTGGATATCGGAACTCCACGACCGATGGCAACCCCGATTCAACTGGGAACTGATAGACACCCTTCCTCCCGACCCCGCCGCCTGGGCGGACGGCGGCGGGCGGTAGGCCTGGATTCCCCGGTATCAGTTCCGATCGAAACGAATCAGGAAGGTTCCCTCCCCGTCGGAATATTTCTCCACTTTCAGGAAGCAGTCACCGGTCTGCCCGGCTGTGAAATCAAGCTGTGAGTTCGTACCCTCTCCCCCGTCATCATCGTACAGTACCTCGCCGTCGGGCAGGTGAAGGGTCATGACCGGATCGAGGTCGTCACTTTCCACCGAGACGGTATAGCTCCCGCCCTGCGTGACGCTCAGCTGGTACATAAGGCTCTGCATATCGTATGGAGCGAATTCCTCAACGCTCCTGCCTGTCCCGAGCCGCTGCACATCGGCGTCCTCATTGGTCCGGATGAAGGTGACATCGCCCTGCAGCGTACCGCTGTACGGTGAGACAAGGGCGACGTAATCCCCCGGCATCAGCGGCTCCACTATTCTGGAATCCGTGCCCATGAAGTCATCGTTGGACGCCACGAAGGTCATTCGATCAGGGCCCTCACGCAGCAGCGTGAGACATACGTCCATCCCTCCGGAGGCGTCGAGCCTGTATACGCCCGGTTCATCGATGGCAAAGGTGAACGCGGCCACAGGCGTGAAGGGGTCCAGGAAGTCCGGAACTTCCCAGTCGTCCATCATCGCGGGCCACCAGGCCATTGCCAGGTTCCTGTCGGCGGCTATCTCGCCCGTGTACTCCACATCCGCCATAACGGCAGGTGTGCCCACCGCTTCCATCGATTCCATGTCCAGGGATTCCAGCTCGATGGAGAACCTTCCCTCGCCGCCGGCGGAATAGGGCATTGCTGCGACGATGTAGTCTCCCGCCTCCAGTTCCCTGACTATGCGGGAATCGCTGCCGCCGTAGTCGTCATTGTAGTCCACGAACCTGTACTCGCCTCCCTCCACCGACATCAGCACGAGGTAGGGGTCGAAGGAATCCGATGTCAGCGAAAGCGAGACCAGGTCATCGTTCTCCAGGGAGAAAGGATAGAGTTCCGCCTGGGAGTAATTGTAAATATAGATATGGTCTTCAAGGGCATCCCTGAGAACGCTTTCCAGAACTGGGTTGTAACCCCCCGCCCTGATCCACCCGGTGATGCTTCCGGCGGAAAGGTCCATGGTCCCGGTGAATGCCGCGAGGTCGTTTTCGGTGCCTTCCCGGATTACAACATCGTAGAGTCCCCTGGAGTCGTCGGGCGAGAATACCAGCAGCCTCCCCCCGGAAGGGGCTCCCTCCAGAACTATCCTGGCGTTGGGTGAATCCTTCCAGTTGTCGCTGAAGGCCGTCAGGGAACCGCTTCCATCAACCACCGCCGCAACGGGATCGAAATCGTGGCTTCTCACGTCGATGACCATTATCCCGCTGCCGGAGATATCGTGGACCTCGGTATAGACGTCCAGCTGCATGGGCCTGCCCAGCGCCGGCAGCGCATCGCCGGCCTGCGGCCAGGCTTCCGCCAGGGTATGCGTCTTCTCGGGAAGCGAGCCCCTTATCTCATTCCCCGGGGCAACTACTTCATTCGAACAAGCCGCCGCAAAGAGCAGAGTTACAAGTATTGTACAGGCGAGTCTCTTCATTCCGGTCTCCCTCCGGTTCTCACGGGTAGTTATTTCTCATGATGATAATACAGCCGCCGGGTCTTCGCTATTCCTTTCAGCTCCAATGTCCATGACCATGCTCCCTGTCAGCGCAAGCAGAGTGCCGACAGCCCCCGTATTCGCCGGTACAGTAATTAATAGTGATAAATTGCTGTTACTTTCAGTAGAGTTTTATATATTGCATATTTGATTATAGTTACTAATCAAACTATCAATTATTTTTCAGTAGTTAATACTTACAGAATAATTGCATTTGTATTATGAATATTTGATGTTTACCTGCAATAATTTGCTATATTGTTGCGCGGCTTGATTTTGCCTTTACTTCCACTCTACCCGGGGGTATAATCATCGTGAGTTTTCCCGTTTACATTGCAGAGGAGCATTATGAAGTATTTGTTCTGCCTTTTGATCCTGTCCTCACTGGTCTGGGCCGAATGGGTGGATTTCGGCACCACCGACACCGGCCAGGCGGACCTGGAAGTTCTGGAATGCAGCCCTTCGGGCTTCGTGGTGGAGATCACGCTCCCGGGTTTCTTCCATAACCAGATCACCGAGGAAGGTATGACCTTCAGCGTACTCTCCGTGCCGGCGCTCACCCCGTACGCCGACGCCGAGGGAGCTCCCATGCTCCCCCAGGCATCCTTCCTCGCGGCGCTGCCCGGCAACCCCGATATCTCCATCGATGTTCAGCCCCTGGCCGAACCGGTGGTATTCAGTAACTTCACACCGTCGCCGATGCAGCCCATTCCTGAAGAAAGCTCCCGGGAACCCGTCCCCTTCACCTACCTTCCCGACGCCTACAGCGACGGAACCTACCCTGAAGAGTCCGCTGCCTGCAGGGAGATAGGAACGCTGAGAGGAGTCGATCTCGGCCGGTTCACAGTTATCCCGTTCAGCTGGAAAGCGGAGATCGGAGAGCTGACGGTATACCCCAGACTCCGGGTGACAGTGGACCTTGGCGGCAGTGTCCAAACGGACCCCAGGCTGCTCAGCAGATTCTTCATGAACAGTTTCAGGACCCTGGTGAACGCCGAGGTACTGGGCGAGCCCGCGGCATCCCACAGCGCGGCTTCGGCCCGGCCGGCCCGGGCTTCCAATATCAGGCAGGCCCTCGAGATCGATGCCGCCGACCTCCTTATAATTGCCGGCGACGACTTCGTCGACACGATGATGGACGATTTCATCACCGCCAAGATGAACCAGGGCTACCTGACCGCCATCGTGGCGGCGGGAAGCTGGACCCAGACCCAGATCAAGGACTACATACAGAACGCCTACGACAACTGGGAGCTTCCTCCCAGCTTCGTACTTTTCGTCGGCGACCACGAGGACCTGATAAGCTACAACTCTTCCACGGGCTTCTACAGCGACAACAGGTACGTCTGCGTGGACGGGGACGATTACCTGTCGGACATCTTCCACTCCAGGTTCGTCACCCCTACCAGCCACTACCCTATAGTTGAAAGCAAGATACTCAAGTGGCAGTTCGACCCGCTGATGGACCCGGACTTCTGGGGAAACGCTCTTACCGCCGGTCAGATACAGACCAACGGGGGCACGGTTGCCACCCGATGGTTCTGCTTCACCCTGGAGAGCGTCCGGGACACGTACATGAACATATACGGCAAGACCGTTCAGCGGGAATACGTCAAGGACACCAGCCAGCAGCCTCCCTACTACTACAGGAACGACCTTCCCAGCGCCGGGCAGATGGTTCCCTCCGACATAGTCTGGGACGGGAACGCCGCCGGAATAAACGAATCCATAAACGGCGGGGTATTCCTGGTCCAGCACCGGGATCACGGCAGCGTCAGCGGCTGGGGTGACCCTTCCTATTACATCGGCGACCTCTCCGGCCTGTCCAACGGGGAGATGACCCCCATGGTCATGAGCACCAACTGCCTCACGGGTAAATTCTCCTCCGACTGCTTCGCCGAGAACTTCTTCCGTATGGAGGGAGGGGCGGTGGGAGTGATGGCCGCCACCGAAGTGAGCTACAGCTACTTCAACGACTACCTTACCTACGGCCACTACAGGGCTTTCAACGATGAGTTCACCAGCCCTCCCTTCCTCTACACCGATCCCACCGGGAACTACCTGGCCGGACAGGCGCTGACCAGCGCCAAGACGGAGATGCTTACCGCGGCCCCCTTCAATCCCTACGGAAGCTGGGAATGGTACGCTGAAGTGACCTGGGACCTGTTCCACTGGTTCGGGGACCCCACCATGGACATGAGGACGGAAGTTCCCCACGACCTCTACGTCGACCCCCCCTACCAGCTGCAGCAGGGCGCCACCAGCGCCACCTTCCTGGTGGAGGATTCGGAGGGCGGCGTCTACAACGCCCTGGTCTGCATGAGCCATGATGAACTATGGGTCAGCGGTGTCACCGACTCCACCGGATACGTTACCCTTACCTTCGACCCGGTGGGCGACCTCAGCGATGTAAGCTGGATGGCCACAGCCCACAACGCGCTTCCCGAAGAGGGCATCCTCAACGGAGTGAGCGTGGAGGGCGGTACGGAAGGAGTAGAGACATACGTGGGGATGCCCCATCCCAACCCGGTGTCCGGACTGCTTTCCATTCCGGTATCACTGGCCGAGGGAGGCAGTTTCGACCTGACGGTCTACGACACGGCGGGCAGGGCGGTGGCCACCGTGCATTCCGGAGACCTCGACTCAGGCCTTCACACCCTCACCTGGAATACGGAGGATGTCCCCAGGGGCATCTACATGATCCGTTCCACGGACCCCGCAGGCAGGATCACCACCCGCAGGGTAGTGGTCTGCCAGTAGGCATTCCGTAATTCAGCGGCGGGGCGGAGCTTCGGCTCCGCCCTTCCTTTTCAGTTGGAGATGGATATGGTGAGGGTGTAATCCCCTTCTCCGCCGCAGGTGGCGTAGACCCTGGCCTCGTAAGACCCGGGAGATGCTGTGATGTAGGAAAGATGATCCGCATCCGCGTACTCCGAATCCCATTCCGCCAGGACCGCGCCGGTGGAAACCTCCATGAGCTTCAGCATGGGAACGAAGCCGTCGGCACTAACTACCAGCGCAACGGAGTCCAGGGGCTCCGCCCGGAAGGTGAACCCGTCGTAGGGCAGGTTCATATGGTCCGGGTCCGTCGAATCTCCGCTTCCTATGCTTCCCCTCTGTTCAATGATACCGGTGTTTTCAGCAGCTCCCTCTTCCCCCCCGCAGCCCGGCAGCATAGCGGCAGCGGTGAGCAGTGTGATGATCAGAGCGGCTCTGAGCGATAACGCTGACATCGTCAACCTCCCGTATGGTAAACAGCGGTGTTCTGCTCTTCTCCCCGGGCAGAACGCTCATACTGCGTTTTCAATCCTCAATCCAGGCGAATTATTGATTATGCTCGAGGCGTGAGTCAAGCCGAGGGGGTGAACGCGGAACCGCCCCGGCGGGGATGTCCGCCGGGGCGGTTGCTTCAGTTGCGGGCCCCGCCGAAGGAGTTCCGGTCTGCTTTTCAGTCAGTTCTCGAGAGGAGGAGAAATACCAACCGTGTCTCGCAAGTCCGGTTCCGCCCCGGCGGGGCTGCTGTCTGCATATCTATAACGCCTGAATCCTTATGAGGTTCCCCGTGGGAATCTGTGGCATTGATGATGGCTGACGGACCCGGCGGGAATCCGACGGGGAGGGGGATTTCGGGATTGCACCGAAACCGCCTTCATCCTTCTGCCGGTCCGTCAGCCATTGGTACCTGTGACTTCACAAAGATATAGCACTGAAATGGAGAATTGGTTCCCGCTCTTCAGTTCACCGGCGAGCCGGAAGCACCTCGAAAACGCAGTCGTGCCCGTAGCACCTCACGTATAGACGGTCCTCATCGCGGTAGAAATACTCCGGGGCGGACGGGACGCTGCGGGATTCCATCACTTCCCCGGTGAGCCTGTTCAGCAGGTAGACATAATCGTCCTCGCCCGTGAAACCGTACCCCGATATGATGGTGTCCCCCTCTATCAGGAAATTCTCGCTGCCGGCCACCAGCGGCCTGCTTCTCCAGAGGATTTCCAGCGTATTCAGGTCGATGGCCGTTATGTAGGCGTTCAGCCCGCCGGAGCTTGCGGAGTAGGTCCTGTGGGCGGTGGACACGTAAAGCACACCCTGCTGAACATCCGCCCATCGCAGCTGCTGGAAGAGGAAGTCCGATTCCTCCTCCCTGTCCTCCGGAGAATGCGAATATGTCTGGAAATCCAGGATCAACTCCGGCTCAAAGGTATAGAAGTCCATGACCATCAGTACCCTCGGGTCCAGGATGACATCGTACCTGTTCGGCTCGGAGCCGTAGAAAGCCAGCGTTTTCTCATTGCCGTATATGACCATGTACAGGTGGAACCGGTAGCCGCCGGGGACCGGAAGGACAGGGGGGACCATATCCGGAGGATAGCTGCCCCTTATGGCATCGTTGGAACCCCCGTTGTGGTATGTTATCGCCGGCCAGCCGATGATGTAGTCGAACCATTCCCCGTAATCCGTTATACCGTTCTCCTCGCACTCCATAAGCTCCAGGGTGAGGAACTCCAGGGCTTCCCGGTTGAGGGTGTACTGGAAAGGGGGAGTCTCCAGGGGAACCGGAAGGTACTCCGGCTCCGCAGGCTTATCACCGGAGCTTCCCGCAAGAATGACTGCCAGAGCAAACATAATGACCATGGTCTTCTCCCTTCCCGGACGGTACGGAACCCCTTATGCGATTCTAGCGCGCGCTTTCATGACGAGTATAATACGGAATAACGCCTCGGGCATTTCCAGACTTGGGGAAAAGGAGGTCGAATGGAGCCGGCCCTGAAGGCTGAGGACCTGAGCTACTCCTACGGCGACATCAAGGCTGTGGACGGAATCAGTTTCCACGTAGGCCCGGGAGAGATCCTGGGGTTCCTCGGTCCCAACGGCGCGGGCAAATCCACCACCATCAAGATCCTTACCGGTCAGCTCAGGCCGGATACCGGCTCGGTGACCGTCCTTGGCCGAAGAATGTCCATGGATGACCCGGAGCTTCAGGGCCGGATAGGGGTGTGTTTCGAGGAGAAGAACCTATACCTCAACATGACCGCCAGGGAGAATCTGGAATTCTTCGGCTCCCTTTTCGGCATCAGAAACCTTGACGCCGGCGGTCTGCTCAGGAAGGTGGACCTGGCCGAGAGGGCCGACCACAGGGTAAGCAGTTACTCCAAGGGAATGAAACAGAGGCTCATGATGGCCCGGGCACTCATCAACGACCCGGACATCCTGTTCCTCGATGAACCCACCGACGGCCTGGACCCTGTATCCAGCCGAACGCTGAGAGAAATAATAAGGGAGCGGGCCGAGAATGGCGCGGCCGTGCTGCTCACTACCCACGACATGTGGGAAGCGGACCAGCTCTCCCAAAGGGTGGCCTTCATTGCCGATGGCGTCCTGCACGCGGTGGACACTCCGGAGGCTCTTAAATTGAAGTACGGAAGCCGGTCCGTCAGAATAAGACTGGGGTCCGGCGACAGTGTCCGGGAGGAGACGGTCCAGCTGGGAACTCCCGGCGCGGCCGAAAGGATAGGAGAGCTGGCCGGTTCAGAGGAACTCCTCACGATACATACCGAGGAAGCCACCCTGGAAGAGATATTCGTGGAGATAACCGGCAGGGGGCTGGGCGCTTGAGAACCGCCCCCCGGCGGTCATCGCTGATTGCCGCCATTGTAAGAAAGGACCTTCTCGAGTTCTCCCGTGACCGTCTGTGGATGTTACTGACGCCACTGTCTCTGATAATCGTGATACTGGTCTTCCTGCTGCTGCCCGGTGAAGTGGAACAGAGGGTCGTCCTGGGGGTCTATCCGGAACGGATGGCGTCCCTGCTTTCCACCGCGGCCGGCGACCTCGGACCGACCGGGTTCGAGGTGACCGGTTTCCCATCCCCGGAAGGGCTGGCGGAAGCGGCTGGAAGCGATTCGGACGGAGAAATATCCGCGGGGCTCGCCTTCCCTTCGGATTTTCCGGAAGGACTGGCCGCCGGCCGTTCCGAGGAGATCATGGTATACCTCCCCGCCTCCGTCCCGCCGGAATTTCGAAGGGCCGTGGAGAGCGGTGTGCGGGAGATGGGGTACGCTTTCCGGGCGGTGCTGAGGGGAGAAGACCCGCTGAAGGCCCTCCCGGTGGAGCTGCCGGACGCAATGTCCCTGCTCGGGGAGAGCGCGGACTACGACGGGCCCATACCGGCCAAGCAGCGAATGAGGCCCCTGCTTGTCATAATGATATTTCTCGTGGAGGCGCTTGCGCTGGCGGGACTTGTTTCCACGGAGGTCGAACACAGAACGGCTTCCGCCATACTGGTAACACCGGCCGCCTGCGGGGACTTCCTGGCGGCCAAGTGCATCACCGGTATCCTGCTCGCGGCTGCTCAGGCCTTTCTCTTCCTGCTGGCCACCGGAGCTTTCTCGTTCGACTGGCCGCTGGTATCCACCCTGATGATACTCGGCGCTGTTATGGCCTCTGCTGTGGGGATGCTGGCGGGGACCGGAGGAAGGGACTTCATGGGGACTATGTTCTTCGGCATCCTGCTCATCGTACCCCTCATGATCCCGGCCTTCTCAGCCCTCATTCCCGGAAGACCCGCCCTTGTGGTGCGGCTGCTGCCATCCTACGGGCTGGTTCAGGCCATGACCGGAGTGCTGGGCGGAGGTGCGGGGTGGGGTCATGCGGCCCCTCACCTTGTCAGCACCCTTGCGTGGGACGCAGTTCTGCTTGCGGCGGCGCTTCTGCTTCTCAGAAGAAAGGTCCGGTCCCTGTGAACTGCCGGCGCGTCCTTCGGCTCATTCGCGGCGGAGTGACGTCGGGAATCCGTTCGCCGGCGGTTCTCTGGCTTGTCGTCATGCCCTTCGCCATCACCTTCCTGCTGCAGGTGGTTTTCGTAACCCTCCTGGACCCGAAACCGAGAATAACCGTCTTCGACATGGGCTTCTCCGAAGTAACCGGAACTCTCAACGAGTCCGGAGAGGTAGACCTCACCAGGGTGAGTTCGGGAGAGGAGCTGGCGGAAAGGGTCCGGAACAACAACGCGAACCTCGGTCTCACCATTCCGGAGGGATTCGACCGGGCCCTGATGAGGGGTGAGAAACCCCTGCTGGACCTTGAATTCTCCGCCGGGAGCCAGCCTTCTGACAGAGTGTTGATCTT
>JAWOBF010000125.1:0-3128 GCA_046498225.1 Candidatus Aegiribacteria sp. | reverse complement strand
TCCGGCGGAAGCGCGTGGTCGCCGGCGGGCTCCCTGGAGTAGACGCAGAGGACACCGCTTCTCACGTTCCTCTTTCGAAGGTACTTCCGAAGCTGTCTGGCCAGGGGGCAGCATTCGGTCTTAGAAATATCCCCCACCCTGACCATTCCGGGGTCCATTCTGCCGGAGGCTCCCATGCTGCTGAACACCGGCAGGCCTTCCTTAAGGCACCGCTCCAGAAGTACTGCCTTGGGATTGAGGCTGTCTATGGCGTCCACCACGGCGTTCGGAGGCGGAGAGAGAACGGACTGTGCCGATTCCTCGTGGAAGAACTCCCTCAGGACTTCCACCCGGGTATCCGGACATGTCAGGGAAAGGCTGCCGGCGACGATGTCCGCCTTTGGCCGCCCCACGTCAGACGGGCCGGCCAGCGGGTTCCGGTTGAGCGAGGTCTCGGTGAGAACGTCGAAATCCACCAGCCGCAGGGTGCCGACACCGCTCCGGGCAAGGGCCAGCGCGGCGTGGCAGCCCACCCCGCCGAGGCCGACTACGGCCACACGGGAGGCCCGGACCCTTTGAAAGCCCTCTTCCCCCAGGAAATCAACCACCCTGTGGAACCTTCTGTCAGCCCGCATGGAGTCCGAACAGCCTTTTCGCGTTCCTGGTCGTTATTCGCGCCGTTTCCTCCGGAGTGATGCCCCTCAGCTCCGCAATGGATTCCGCCACCCTTCTCACATGAGCCGGCTCCACCCTCTCGGGGTCGATACCGTCCATACCTATGGAGGGGGCATCCGTCTCCAGCAGTATCCTGTCCTCCGGGACCGTCGCGGCTGACCTCCTGGCCCGTTCGGCCCGGGGCCTGGTCACCGCTCCGCCGAACGCCAGGTACAGGCCCAGGTCCAGCAGACGCCGGGCGAGCTGGGGGCTGCCGGAGTAGGCGTGCATCACTCCCCTGAGCCTTCCCCTGTACCTCTCCTGCGAGAGAAGCGAGATCATCTCCTGAAAACACCCTCTGCAGTGCAGTATCACCGGCAGGTCCATCTCCAGCGCCAGGTCCAGCTGGTCTGTCAGGACCCGGGTCTGGAGTTCCACCGTCGGGGGGTCGACCTTCGAATCCAGGCCTATCTCCCCCACTGCCACGGCCCCGGTATCCGCAAGCTCCCCCCGCAGTCTATTCAGGTCCAGCCCCTCCGCCGCCTTCCAGGGGTGCAGCCCCAGGGCGGGGTAGACGCCCCGAGCGCGGCAGAGTTCCCGGACCTGCCCCCGGGATGCGGTGTCGAATGCGGGGACCACCACCGCAGTGACCCCCGCCTCCGCAGCCCGCCTCAGGACACCTTCCGCGTCTCCGATGAGGGGTTCCATGTACAGGTGGCAATGGGTGTCCACCATCATTGCCGGGGTTCCGTCCCGCCCGTCAGTAGAGGTTATAGCTCTCCAGACTGTTGGTGATGATGGTCTCGTAGGTACCGAAGGTATTATGGAAAACGTTCCGTACCTCGCCCACGTTCCTGGCGAAGTCGGCGGTGTTCATCACCGTCATGCCCGAATCTATCCATGTCAGCTGCATCTCCATGCAGTCGGAGAACGAACCGGCTGGTACCGTCACCGAAGCGGAGAGGGAGAGTATCTCACCTGTTGTGGGAGGTTCCTCCTGGAAGGTCCAGGTGGCGCCCAGCTGTATGGGGAAGGGTACCGTGAAGGAGGAGTCGGTGTCCGTGAGGTGACGGTAGCCGAACAGACCGCCGTCGGTGAGGCGCAGGTACTCGGTGAAGCTGGAATCGACGTAGAAGGTCTGTCCCATTGTCGTTGTGGTGTCCGTAACGTGTACGTCCTGCACGAAAACCTGGAATCCCCCGGAGTGGGTTTCCGTGCCGCTTATCTCGATGGTCGCCTCGCCGGAGAGGGAACCTATCTGGCTTCCTCCCATGGAAATGGTCCCGGAGCGGTCGTACTGCCACACGTTACCCACGGCCATGGGATAGAACTCGTGATCGTTGCCGGCCACCGGTCCCGACGGGTCGTCGCTGTCTCCGCAGGCAGCCATGGATACGAGCAGAACAGCCATTATCATCATTGTCAGTAAAATCTTCATGTTATTTCCCCCTTTGGTTTCAGTGAAAGTCAACGGTAACAGGATATTGTCCGAATACCCCTCGAATGTCCAGCCCCCGAGAACGTCAATATGTGAGAGTTCTCTGCTTGAAACCGTAACCCATCACGTCGTGCGCGTCATGCAGCACCATGAAAGCGTCCGGGTCTATCTTCCTCAGAAGGTTCCGGAGCAGCATGACCTGCCTGCGGTGAATGCAAACGTATATCACGTCCTTGTCCTCCCTGCTGTAGCCCCCCTGGGCTTTCAGGAAGGTCACGCCCCTGTTCAGCCTGTGGAAAATGGCGTCCCTGACCCGGTCCGGCTCGTCCGTGATTATCATCACCGCCTTCACATAGGGCATTCCCTCCGCCGCGAAATCGGTCATCCTGCTGGTAAGGAACAGGTTGAGATACGCCCAGATGACGATGGCGGGATTCCTGAACACGAAACCCACCGCCAGTATTATCAGTGATTCCACCATCCAGTATCCGGTGCTTATGGAGACCCCCGTGTACTTCTTCAGAATGGCCACCGGTATGTCGGTGCCTCCGGTGGAACCCCTGAACTTGAATATCAGACCGAGTCCGACCCCCAGAAGCGAGGATCCGGCGATGGAGGCAAGGAGAATGTCCATTTCCGAGTTGCCGGTGAGGAAGACCGCGAGCCTGGGCAGCTCACCGCTTCCGGCCACGTTATGCACGATGTTGTCGTAACCCCCCAGGAAGGAAAGATGGGAGGGCTGGAAGAGCCAGATCATGGTGTTGGACAGCATCATTCCGGCCAGGCTCCTGACCCCGAACTGCCTGCCCACGAACAGGTATCCCAGAATGAAAAGGGGTATGTTGAAACCGAACATCCAGATGCTCTCCTGGATCCCGGTCCAGCTGTACAGCACCTGGGCGAGCCCCCCTACGCCTCCGGGGGATACCCGGAGGAGTAGGGGGGCTCGCCCAGGTGCTGTACAGCTGGACCGGGGTCCAGGAGAGCATCTGGATGTTCGGTTTCAACATACCCCTTTTCATTCTGGGATACCTGTTCGTGGGCAGGCAGTTCGGGG
>JAWOBF010000067.1:0-16430 GCA_046498225.1 Candidatus Aegiribacteria sp. | reverse complement strand
CGACCGCCTCGGTGCCGAATGGCAGGGCGAACATCTCGGTTATCGAAGGAAGGGCCGGAAGCCCCACTTCGCCCTGGGGGTAGCATTCGGGAAGGGACACCACGTTCCAGACGTCCCCGTCGGCGGGTCTCTGGTCGAGATTGAATCCCCGAAGGGATATCTCCAGGACCATGTGGTTCTGGTCGGACTCCAGCAGGGTCAGGGCGGGTGCCTCACCCCCGGCGCCCCCGAAGGACTGCCAGCTGGAAACGCTGCCGGCGGCCAGAACAGCCGCGGAAGCCAGAAGAAGAACAAAAAAGACGCATCTCATACGTTTTTCCTCCATTAAATGGTTAATGATTGAAGTGACATGGATTTATACTGCATTACGCATTAACTTACTGCAGGGGAACCAAGGTGGTCAATACCCGTTATCCGTAAGGTAGCTGTTCTGCCTTTATGAACTATATTGTAGCCGAAAGGAGCATGAAGTGAAAAAGATATTGACAGTCCTGATGGTATGCGGAGTGGCCGCCGCCGGAATGAAGATAGGCGGAAGGGTCGGATATTACGACGGGGACGACCCCCGGACCGGACAGAGCGCCACCGGAGGTATTTTCGGAGGGCAGATAGTGATGCCGCTCCTGCCCATGGTGGACCTGGAGATAAGCGGCTCCTACGCCGGCAGCGAGAGCGACATCTCCATGCAGCAGTATCTGGTCAATTACATCGAGGACGAGTACGGGCAGAACTTCCAGAACGACACAACCGGCCTCGCCCAGTACCTGGAGGAAGAGTGGGGATGGTCCGCGGACAGCGCCGAAACGCAGCTTCTGAACAATTATACCGCCACCTTCCACGATATAGACCTGGGAGCCACCATGAAGGTTAAGATACCCATCGCCGCCCTTCCGCTCAGGCCGTACGTGGGTGGCGGAGCCGGGGCCCACATCCTGTTCAGCGACGCTGATGTGCTCATGCAGGTGGTTGACCAGCAGACCGGCGGCGAACTCAGCATAGACCCCTACGATCACGTCCATCCGGGTATACACGGAGTGGTGGGTGCCATCTTCGAACCCCCCATGCTGCCCATAAGCTTCTTCGGGGAGTACAAGTACACCAAGCCGGTGGCCGGTGAAGGTGATGTTGATGGAATAAGCATGGTATACTTCGGAATGAACCTGGGGTTCTAGAGACCGCGCCGGATCCCGTTTCTCATGGGGCCGTGGATGCTCCTTCCCGAAGCAACCACGCCCTGCGAGAACACTGACCACCCGCCTCCGCTGTAGGCGGAGACCGACCCGCCGGCTTCGGTCACCAGGAGACATCCGGCAGCCATGTCCCAGGGCTTGAGGGACTCCTCGAAGAAGCCGTCAAGCCTTCCGCAGGCCACGTAGGAAAGGTCCAGCGCCGCGGACCCTCCCCTTCGAACGCCCTGCACCTTTCCCAGGAAGAACTCGAGGACGCTCAGGTCCACTCCCGGGTCCCCCTCCCTCCTGTGGTAGGGAAACCCGGTGGCCACCAGGCAGTCCGACAGGTCTTCCCTCTCCGTGCATTTCACGGCGGCGCCGTTCAGAAAAGCGCCTGAACCGCGTTCCGCGGAGAAGAACTCCTTCCTGAGCGGGTCGTAAACGCATCCGCGGGCTACCCGGTCTCCGTCCCAGTACGCTATGCTCACCGAGAACATGGGATAGCCGTGGGCAAAATTGTTCGTGCCGTCGAGGGGATCGACTATCCAGAACGGAGGTTTCGGGAGTTCTCCTCCGCTGCTTTCCTCACCCAGGAAACCCGCGCCCGGCTCTATCTCTCTCAGCCGTTCCCTCAGGAATTCCTCCGAACGGAGGTCGGCGGCGGTTACCAGTTCGTGGCCGCTCTTCCTGCTGATTTCCATATCCTCCGACGCATGGGAAAGCAGGATGTCACCTGCAAGGGCTGCCGCCCGCTCGATTTCGTCGATCCTGCTCAAACCGTCCTCCATACCTGTTCTGAAGAGGGAGACCTTCCAGGGCCTGACCTTGCCTTTCCAGTCCAATGGCACTACCTTAATTCATACTTTCTGAGAAGGGACAGGGGAAGGGTCATGAACAGCAGAATTCGAATATCGCACAGCCTCTCCGTATGGCTTTCATGGATACTGGGCATTCTGGCCATTGTAGCCGGTATAGGGATAATCACAGTGGCTTTCACCGCCTGGGGGCCGGTCCGGGGAAGCCTGGTATCAATGTCCCGGGGACTGCACAGCGCCAACTCCGCCGTTGAACTAATCGGGAGGGATTTCGGGACGTCTTCCTCCCTGTTTTCCCGTGTGAGCGGCTCCATAAGGAACACCAGGGATGTGGTGCGGGAAACGCGAGTCACCGTGAACGGGATTCGCGAGACCACCGAGGATATTCGAGTCGTAGTTCTCACCGTGAGCCAGAGTCTGGAGAACCTTCCTGCCACCATCACTTCGCTCCTTGGAAGGAGCTACTTCTCTGAAACCGTCATCGGTCTTGACAGGACGTTCTCCTCCTCCGGGGAGATAATAACCCGGATGGAACATCTCTCCGCTACGCTGGAACCCATGGAACTCACTCTGGAAGAGGTGGCGGAAGGTGTTGATTCGCTGGCCGGGGATCTTTTCTCCACGGAGGAGGCCTTCAACGAGGCCACGCGTCACCTGGACAGGGCGGCCGCAGCCATGGAGCGGGCTTCCGGGTCGTCCTTTCTGCCTATGATAGTGGCGGGTACGGGGATTATCCCGCTGCTTGTCGGCTTCTATCTTATCATACAGGGAATAGCTCTCCGGAAGCTCTACCCGGGCAGAGCGGACGCCGCTCCGGAGGAGACAGAGGAAAGCGTATAGGGATCCTGGACCAGCCGCGGGTCCCAGTCCGACGGAGCGGCCTCCTTCTCCAGGGTTGATTCGTCCTGGGGAATGTATCCCAGCCTTGCGATGGTGTTCGACTCCCGGTGCCTTATCACCAGGTTCATCCAGTTGTACTGCTCCGGGTACTCCTCACCCAGCCGCCGGTACAGAGAGAAAAGCTGGCCCGTACCGCGGGCATCAAGGCTGTCCGGCCCGAACTCTTGAAAATCGATGCTGTAGCGCAGCCCTGGAAGGACCCTGTTGCTGGCGACCACCAGGCGGCACCCGGTGGACCGTGCTATCCTCACCGGTGTTGATGAAGCGAGCACAGGCACGCCGAAACTGCTGACCCAGTGTCCCCTGGGTCCTCCGTAGGCGGTGGGCGATATCTGGACCACCTCGCCGCGCTCGATCGCCTTGTACAGCCAGCCTACGGGCTGGTCGGGGAATGCCACGTGATGCCATCGCCTGCTGACGGACAGCCTGGCCTCACGCAGGGAGGAAGGTGCGCCGCTGTACCTGGAAGATATTACATGCATCGGGTAGCCCATGATGGCCAGAAGGATGTGAAGGCTTCTCTCGTCTCCGAAGTGAGGAACCAGCAGAAGCACCCCTCTGCCGCTGGAGACCGCGCGGTCAAGAACTTCCCTGTTTTCAAGGACGACCAGTTCCGGCAGAGAGGATTTCGTGAACCTCCTGGAATAGAAAAGTCCCAGAAAAGCCCTCTGGTGAACCCTCCAGTAACCCTTCAGGATCCTCCTGAGCCCGCTGCGGTCCAGCTCCGGGAATACCCTTTCCAGGTGGCCCAGGTATATCCTGTTCTGCCTTCCGTTCGTCGCGAACCTGACCGAAGCCAGTATTGCGGCCAGCCTCTCCAGGCCGCCGGGGTCCAGTCTGCCGGCAAGGGCCGCGATCGATCGGTAGTAGGTTCCTTGAATGGACAGGGTCCGCCGCTCCTTCTGTTGAGTTCTCAGGGTGATTGCGGGGGGACGGGAGAGGGGCTTACAGGTCCATCCCGAATTCACTATACTATAATCGATGAAAATATATATGAAGAACCTGCTTGTTCTTGCGCTGATCGCTGCCTGTCCCCTCACCGCAGCCCGTTTTACCCTGCTGGAGGGGGACACCCTGGACATACCCGTGGCCCGGTACCGGACCGTACGGTTCGAAGTGGCGGAGGACATGTCCCTCGACGCCGGCCTGACCGGCTCACTGCAGATCACACCGGATACCGCGTCTGTGGAGATGATACTCCTTCACATAGACGACTATCAGAGATGGACCGAGGATCAGGCCCGGGTGGACACACTCGGCTACGTTTCAACCGGTTCGGGCTCATTCCGGATGCCGGTACCCGGACTGGGAAGGTACGCCCTGGTGGTAAGCAACAGGGGCAACTACAGCCGTTTGAGCGTATTGATGAACATCGATCTACAGTACACAGACACAGGTCCCGGCGATCCCCTCCCCGCCGCCCTGAAGTTCGCCCTGCTGCTCATCGCCGCGGGAGCGGCCGCATTCGCCATAGGCAGCGTTATCGTGAAAATGTCCCGCAGGCCCGGAAAACAGGATTGACTTCAGGGACCAATAGCATATACTCATATTCCTACAGGAAATGAGGTAAATTTCTATGCTTATCTCCACCAGAAGCCGATACGCCCTTCGAGCCCTCGCCCGTATGGCCCGTATGGATGAAGAGGGCCAGGACGGGCCCGTATCCCTCGCGTTTCTCTCCGAACGGGAGCAGGTCTCCGTTCGCTACCTCGAGCAGATCTTCGGTATTCTTCGGGCCAGCGGACTGGTAAGGGGTAAGAGGGGGCCCGGAGGCGGTTACGTTCTTTCCCTGCCCCCGGAGGAAATAACACTGTTCGAGGTGATAGATGTCCTGGAAACCGACTTCCTGCCGGCTACCTGCATGACGGGAGAAACGGGCTGTTCCCCCGAGGACGATCCTAAATCCAGCCACTGCTCCCTTGAGGATGTCTGTGTCACACGTCCTTTGTGGATGGCCCTCAGGGACATGTATCACACCTACATGAAGGAGCGCACCCTTCAGGACCTGCTTGAAGGCAACATTCAGGAACAGTGACATGTGGAAGTATTCCAGGACCCTTATGGATCACTTCATGAACCCCAGGAACTCCGGTCAGCTGCCCGACCCCGACGGCCACTCGGAGGTCGGTTCTCCCCAGTGCGGCGACGCTATGACCCTGGACATCAAGGTGGATGACCGGGACAGGATAAGCGATATAAGGTTCATGACCTTCGGCTGCGCCGGCGCCATCGCCTCCTCCTCCGCCCTTACCGAACTCGCCAGGGGAAAGACCCTGCGGGAAGCCCTGGACATCAGCAACGAACAGATAGTCCAGTTCCTGGGAGGAATGCCGGAGGAGAAATACCACTGTTCAGTGATGGGACACGAGGCGCTGGCCGGGGCGGTGGCGGATTTCATGAGGAAGCGGGAAAGGATCGGCAGCCACCTGAAGAAGCTGATAGAGCACCCCCCCGCAAGGCTGAACTCAGCGCTGGACGGCTGCAAACCCAGGGTGCTCCATGTCCATCCATCCATAGTGAAGATAGCTCTTCCCCGGAATGCCGATGGTTCCGCCGCCGGAATACTTCGAGAGGAGCTGAGCAGGCTTGCCGGAAGGGAAGTTGAAGTGGAGGTGACCGGTTGAAAGCTTACCTGGACAATAACGCCACCACGCGTATGGCCCCCGAGGTCCTGGACGCGATGCTTCCTTTCATGACCGAGAGATACGGCAATCCCTCCAGCTTTCATTCCTTCGGCAGCGAGGTGATGGAGGATATAGAGAAGGCCCGGCGGAGCGTCGCGGGGCTGATAGGCGCTTCACCGGAGGAAATATACTTTACATCCGGCGGGACCGAGAGCGACAATACCGCCATCCTCGGAGCCACGGCCATCAACCCGCTGAGACCGGGTCTCCTCACGTCGTCAGTTGAGCATCCCGCGGTGATGAGAACGGCGGAGAAGCTGAAGGAAAGAGGGCTTCCCGTGGAGTTCGCCGAAGTTCATGGGAACGGGACCCTGGACTTGGATTCATGCTCGGCACTCATCACCGGAAGTACGGGACTGTTCTCGCTGATGATGGCCAACAACGAGACCGGAGTGATGATGCCGGTGGCGGAGGTAACTGAACTTGCCCGTCAGGCCGGAGCCCTGTTCCATACCGACGCGGTCCAGGCGGTGGGCAAGGTGCCGGTGGACGTCCGGTCCATGGGAATTGACCTGCTGAGCCTTTCCGCCCACAAGTTTCACGGACCCAAGGGAGCCGGAGCCCTTTACGTCAGGAAGGGAATAGACCTGCCCCCCCTCATGAACGGAGGCCGGCAGGAGAGGGGAATGAGACCCGGTACCTACAATGCAGCCGGCATAATAGGCCTGGGGAAAGCGGCGGAGCTGGCCGCTTCCCATCTCGCGGATGATGACGGCAGGACGGAGCGGCTCCTTCGAAGGCTGGAAAAGTCCGTGCTGGAGTCGTGCCCGAACGCCAGGGTCGCGGGGGAGAAAGCTCCCAGGCTTCCGAACACCGCCGTCATCCTTTTCAGAGGAGTTGAGAGCGAGGCCATAATGACCCTTCTGGACCTTGAGGGCATCTGCGTCTCGGCCGGCTCCGCCTGCAGCAGCGGCGAATCCTCCCCCAGCCATGTGCTGTCGGCCATGGGCATCGATCCGAGGGAGGCCGGCACGGCCATTCGCTTCAGCCTGAGCCGCTACACTTCCGAGAGGGAAGTGGACTATCTCCTCGAAGTGCTTCCTTCAATGGTGGACAAACTGAGGAAGATATCCCCCTACGCGGATTAGGGACTCAGAAACCCGAGCCGGTCCAGGACAGTCCACCGGAGAGAAGGAAGTTCTCGCCGCCGTCAAGTCCGGCCCGGAGGGTACCGAAGAAAGCGAACCCGTCCAGTGCGTAGAAGACTCCGGAACCGCTCAGCCCCAGCTCGCCCAGGGTGCTCCCGTCCATGGAACAGACAAGCTGGACGTTCTCCGAGACGTAGCTGCTGCCCCCCATGAAGAACCTCATATAATCAATGATGTCATCACTGAAGGGGTCGCCGCTCCCGTTGATAACGTAGGACGCGGCTGCCTGAAGGCGAAAGAGGCGGAAGGTCGTACCCGTGGATACTCCCAGTTCCAGTTCCGAACCCCTGTCCCTTCCCGTGTCTCCGGTGGGCAGCCTCAGCTGACCCTGAAAAGCGATGGCCGAGCCGCCCCTGGCCGTCTCGTAGAGCCATCTGCAGCCGGCGGTTACGTCACCGATCGGATGCCCATCTTCGGATGGTTCGTCCAGGTACAGAGGGATCTCCCCCCCGATCTCGAAGTTCTCCGCCGGTCCCCATGTGGCGGACAGCGGAAGCAGGAGGTATGATCCGGCGGAGTGTTCCGGGTCCACATATTCAAGTCTTCCCTGTATCCTCAGCCCCCCGGTCTCGAGAACGTCGCTTCCCGGAAGGAACGGGAATCCGCTCAGTCCGCCCCGGGCGGACGTACCATGGAGAGATCCGGTGACCTGCGACGGAATCGCCATCAGGAATGCGAGCGCAAGAAGTACCTTCAGCATGTTCCTCCCTTATATTTCAGCTTGACTTGGGTGGGGAAGACATTAATCTTCCCTCTGATATGTTCGATGGGAACCTTCAGGGGAGTAATATTACGAAATGAGATGGAGTGAGATAGGGCTGCTTGCGTTGGCCGCGGCGGCGGTCACCGGTTTTTTCCTGGTGGTCACGGGCCACGGTCCCGTGCCGCCTGAAGAAGAGGGAACTCCCGTACTCACGGACCCCCTGGACCTGCTGGAGAGAGACCTTTCCGGGGTTATCTACGGCCCCGGCTTCCGGGACGTGCCCTCGGCATCGACGGACACCATCGTGAGATCGATGGACCTGGTGGACAGCCTTCCCCTGGCGCGGGCCAACCTTTACATCACCAGGGCGCTGAGGGAGCGCGGGTTCGGCCACTCCATAACCTACCGGGAGATTAGCGGCCTGTCGTTCATATGCCATACCCCGGAGGGAGAGCCCCTGAGACTCGAGCTGAACAATAGCAGGTTGTAACCGTCGGCCGGCCTTGTTGACAGACCCTATTTCAGTCACTATTCATCAGTTCCCGCGGATTTATTATATTCCGCCGGATTCGAAGCAGAACACCGTACCCTATGGGCCGGTCACCGCACCGGCTGTATTTTTCGGAATGTCGAGCGTTACCGGCATTTGATGAATGTTCTCGGAGGTTATCGGATATGACTAAGGCCGCCAAATGGCGCAATTGGAGTTCCATCGCATTACTGATCGTCTCGGCCCTTATGGTCTGGCCCACGGTACGCTGGTACACCATGCCGGCCCGGGAGAGGGAAAGGGCGGAGGCCAGTGTTCAGCCCGAGACGGACAACCCGCACTACAGGGCAATCCTGGACACTCTTCAGAGGGTTGGCGGAGACAGCCTGATCGAGGAGTACAGGGAGCTTTACTCCGTCAGCGAGGGCACAATCAAGCTGGGGCTGGACCTCCAGGGCGGAATGTATCTCTCCTACACCGTAATACCCGCGCCGGGACTGGACGAGGAAGAAGCGATCGACCAGGCGCTGGAGGTAATAAGGAACAGGATAAACGAATTCGGCGTCTCGGAGCCCTCCATAACCCGCCAGGGAACCGATCGTATAGTCGTCCAGCTTCCCGGTGTCCGCGACCCGCAGAGGGCCAGGGGCATCGTTGAGAGACAGGCCCTGCTGGAGTTCAAGCTGGTGGCCTATCCCACGGATGAGAACCCCACGGTGGCCAGCGTCCCTACTCTCAGGCAGGTCGAGAGCCTCATTGCCGGGGAGGGGCCCGAGGAACCCGCCCCGCTGGACAGCCTGACAGGAGAACCATCCGATACCGCCGAAGCCGGGACCGACGAATTGACCGACCCTGAATCGGAAGCGGACATGGAACAGCTGGCTCCGGAGGGGTTCACCCTGCCGCAGACCGATGTGGCCGTCGACGATGCCGCCGGTGACATGGAGCTTCCGGGAGAGGGAAGGCCTGGCAGCCTCTCGAGGCTGATACAGATATCCACCGAACAGACGGCCAGAGCCGCCACAGCCATATCACCGGGGGACTGGATAGTCTACGCCGGCGACGACATGGACCAGCTCAACGACATCATGAACAGGCAGGACGTGGATTCCATAATGGCCGAGGCCAACCTGCAGTTCGTGTTCGGAAGGCTTCAGGAGACTACGGAAGGTTCCTTCAGACCGCTATACATCCTTCCGCGAGACATGACCCGGGGATGGGAGCGCCGGACCGACCAGGAGAGGGAGAACTACCACCTTACCGGCGCCAATCTCACCGATGTCAGGATACGCATGGGAGGCGGGCAGACCCTTTCGAACAACCCCTATCTTATTCTGGAGTTTGATTCGGAGGGGGCCCGGAACTGGGAAGTGATAACCGGAGAGAACGTGGACCAGCGCGTGGCCATAGTACTGGACGGCACGGTGTACTCCGCCGCTCTTATCCGTGAGCGCATATCCGGATCGGGTACCAGGCTTTCCGGCGGCTTTTCCACCGAAGAGGCCAGGGACCTTCGACTGGTCCTGAAGGCCGGCTCGCTACCCGCGGAGCTGGAGATAGCCGAGGAACAGACCATAGGACCCAGCCTGGGACAGCAGTCCATAAACAGGGGAATGGTGGCCGGAATAGTAGCGATACTGCTCGTGGCGGCGTTCATAATTGTCTACTACGGTACTGGCGGAGTGATAGCCATACTCGCCCTGGTGTTCGACATGCTGCTGATACTCGCGGTACTGAGTTTCCCCGGACCTCTTACCAGCGTTGGCCTCAAGGGACTGAACGCCACCCTGACCCTTCCGGGTATCGCCGGAATAATCCTGACCATAGGCATGGCCGTGGACGCCAGCGTGCTCATCTACGAGAGGATCAGGGAGGAGAGGAAGGTCGGCAAGGGTATCCGGGCCGCGGTGAAGGCCGGCTACTCAAGAGCTTTCGTCACCATTCTCGACGCCAACCTGACCACACTGATAACGGCGCTGGTCCTCTACAGGTTCGGCACCGGACCCATTCGCGGCTTTGCCGTAACCCTCTCCATAGGTATCCTTGCCAGCATGTTCTGCTCCCTGGTATTCTCCAGGGCCGTTATTGAACTGCTGCTCAGGAACAGGAAGAGGGAGAGCCTGAGCTTCGGAAGATGGGCGCTTCTGGGAGACAGACATTTCTCCTTCGTAGAGCACAGGAAGAAGGCCTACGTCATCTCTCTTTCGGTCATAGTGCTGGGAGCCGCCGCCTTCTTCATAGGCGGGGGCCTGGACCTATCCATCGACTTCACCGGAGGACTGGAGACCAACGTTGTCAGCCAGACGGCCATAGAAACCGGTGAGCTGAAAACCCTTCTGCTGGAAAGCGGGCTGGAGGACGTTCAGGTTCAGAAATTAATGGACTATACAGGAGAAGGGGCCGAAGCCTTCGTTGTCCGCACATCGGAGACCGACAAGGAAACGGTCTACGACGCTCTCGCGGCCAGCGGCTGCACTCCCATGGAGCTGGAGGAGGAATCGGAGGGACTCTCCTTCATCAAGCAGATAGGGCCCAGAGTGGGAGAGGAATTGAAATCCAGGGCCCTGAACGCCATCTTCATGGCCATGATATTCATCATCTTCTACGTTTGGTACCGCTTCCAGTTCAAGTGGGGCGTGGCCGCGGTGATAGCCCTGGCGCACGACACCCTGATAACTGTGGGTTTCCTGGCCCTTATCAGGCTGGATGTCTCGCTCACCATCATCGCCGCCATACTGACCATCGTGGGCTACTCCATAAACGACACGATAGTCGTGTTCGACAGGATCAGGGAGGACCGAAGGCTCAGAAAGGGCAAGACCCTCGCCGAAACGGTGAACATCTCCATCAACGAGGTGCTGAGCCGGACGGTGATAACATCCCTTACCACCTTCATGGCCGCCTTCATACTCTTCATAATTTCAGGCGGGGTCCTTTCCAGCTTCGCGCTGACCCTGATGATCGGCATAATCGTTGGAACCTACTCCTCCATTTTCGTTGCCAGCCCGATACTGGTGGACTGGCACGCGAAACTGAAGAAGAAGTAGACATAGATAATCTCGATGCGCCGAGGGGCGGCACTTCTGCCGCCCCTCCTCAGTTCCAGGGGGTCCAGCTCACACGCACTCAAGCCTGATGACCGTCTCCGCCCCGCCGAGGCTGCGGCTGGCGCCGAAGGACAGGCTGCCCCCGTGCAGGGACACGATCCTTCCGGTGATGGCCAGCCCCAGGCCGGTGCCCCCGCTGGATGGACCCTTGACGAAAGGCTCTCCCAGCCGGTCAATTATTGCGGGGTTGTATCCGGGCCCGTCATCGGCGACGATAACACCGGCCACTCCCTTCGAGCTGTCCCGGAACACCTCCACCGCCACCCTGGAACGGGCCTGCCGGACGGAGTTCCGTACCAGGTTGCTCACGGCACGGCCCAGGAGCGAAAGGTTGCCCCGGCACATACCGCTGCCCCGAAGTTCGATTTCCACGTCATCCCTCGCCCACGATTCCGACCGAATCACGTCGTCGCACAAACCCTTGAGGTCCACAGGCTCCATCTCTATCTCCCCGGACCTTCTCAGCCGGTTGTAGTCCAGCAGTTCCGTGACCAGTCCGTCCAGGGCCGCCAGGTCCTTCTCCATGCTTTCGATCTTCGACTTGTGTTCCTCCCCGGTATCCTCCCTCAGAAGCTCCAGGGCGAACCTGAACCTCGCCATGGGCGTTCGCAGCTCGTGTGCCACTATGCCCAGCAGTTCCTGGTGTGATTCCACAAGGGAACCGATGTCCTCCGCCATCCTGTTGTAGGTCCTTCCCACGTCGTCTATCAGGTCCCCGTTCTCGTTCACGGGCAGCCTGGTTCCCAGGTTGCCCGACGCCAGCTCCCCCGCGGCCCACTGCAGCCGGGAGAGCCTCCGCCGCACCGGCTTCAGGGCGATGAACAGGACCAGACCCTCCGAAAGGAGAAGGAGCAGGAGGACCAGCCAGAAACTCTGTCTGAGGAATCCCGCGGGGCCGCCCCTGGGCCCGCCGTGGATGTTGACCCGCCAGGGGAAGTTCCGGGGAAGACCGGAAAGCGTGTAATAGCCTTCCGGCGGAGGGCCTGCCGGATGAACGCCGGTCCGGGGGCCGACCGTCACATCGAGGTCCATCGACTCCGCTATTTCCATAATGGAATCACCGGATATCTCCCCCGCGCTCAGCAGACGGTTTCTGAAACCCTCCACGCACTGCCGGTGGGAGCTGATCTGCGCCGGGATTATTCTCATGATGGCTACGACCGCTATGACCAGGGTCATCACGACGCAGATTGCCAGGGGAAGGTAGACCTTCAGAAAGAGCTTTCTCATATGTCGTTCTCCGGGTGAAGGGGCATCATGTAGCCGACACCCCTGACAGTCTTTATCATTCCCTCGGCACCGTGTTCTCCAAGTTTCTTGCGAAGGCGGGAGACGATAACGTCCACCGACCGGTCAAAGGAATGGAAATCTATGCCCCGCAGCTCCTCGACCAGGGCTCCCCTCTCCTGCACCCTCCCCGCCCGCCTGGCCAGAAGCGCCAGCAGGTCGTACTCGGTGGTGGTGAGGTCCAGGGTTTTCCCCCCGTAGGTAGCCGCCCTGGAGGGCAGGTCCATTCGAAGGCCGCCCCTGCGGACGACCTCCGCCCGCTCATCGGAGCCTCCCCTTCTCAGAAGGGCCCGTATTCGGGCCAGCAGCACTCTGGGAGTGACCGGTTTACCAACGTAGTCGTCGGCTCCCATCTCCAGTCCGGCCACCACGTCGGCGTCATCCTTCATGGCCGTGAGCATAAGGACGGGGCCCCGCCAGGACGACCTCAGTTCCCTGCAGATGTCGAGTCCGTTCGCGTCGGGGAGCATAAGGTCCAGTATCACCAGGTCCGGCCTGGAACGGTGCACCGACTCGACCGCTCTGGAACCTTCGTGCAGAATATCAACTATGAACCCATGTCGCTGGAGGTATTCCTGCAGCAGGGAAGCCATGGATTCGTCGTCTTCCACGATTACGATTTTCTGGCCGCTGCTCATGCGGGTCCTTCCATTGTTGACAGGGACACAACTTATTCTATTCTATTGTGAAACCGCAGGTATGCCAATCACGCGAAGGACAGGTAAAAATGCTTACAGTTCTTGCCATAGCCGCAGTTGCCCTGGCCGGTTCCGAATTTCCGGAGCCGGAATACGTACTCCATCATCCGGGACTGGCCTTCGAGGTCCTTCCGGATGAGCTGGTCCCGCCGGTGGAAGGAACCCTCACCGAAGAGGCCGGGGTGATAACCAGCGGACCGAACTCCACCGGTGTCGAATATCGTCTATACTACTGGAAGGAAAGCCTGGAACAGAACTCCAGGAAGGACGAGTGGCTCACCGAGAGGTTCCGTGACATCATCTCACCGGACATCCTTCCAGCCCTGCGCATGGGTGAGGTGGACTGGATGGAGGGAAGCACCGGGTCGGCCCGATGGGAAACCTCTTCCATAGGTCTGGTGCCCGCGGTAACCTTCAACATGATAAACAGCAGCGGGTCCGTAACGGGCAGGGGACGGGCGTGCGCGATCTTTCCGGGAGAGTACTCGGTCCTTCTTTACGGCATGGCGCCGTACTCCGCCGAAATCGATATCGTAGAGGCGCTTGACGAGATGGTCGCCGGAATCTATATGGCCGGGGACTGATCACCTTCTCCTGATGCCCGTTCCGTAAAGAACCCTTCCCAGTACCAGGAAAAGGGCGGAATGAGCCATCAGCACCACCGCCTGCACCAGAGCCTGCGGATAAAGGAGGCCCATGGTCATCAGCCGTCCCATCGGCGGTATGGCGAACTGCACCCATCGGGGAACGTCCGCCAGCGGCAGCCCGGATATGAAACCGAGGATAAGAAGAGCCGTGAGGAAAACGGCGCCGCCTGTCCCCGTGGTGATGATACCCATGAAAGCTCCCATGGAAACGGCCCAGAGCACAGGAAGGTAGGCCTCCCCGATCAGCTGGAACATGGGGAATCTGCCGGTGTCGGGAAGGGCCGCCACCACCGCCCCGCTGGTAAGTACAAAGACCGCCGAGGCCACGATCAGCACCGCCAGGTACGGTCCCCAGTAACCGCAGGGCCTGCAGACCGGAAGCGCCAGGGAGTTGCGGAACCAGTCCGACCCCCACAGCCGGGAGAAGAAAAGGCAGGATTTGATCCCGGCGATAAGGGCCATGAGGAAAGAACCGTTCCAGATGGCAAGGACGGCGCGGTGGCCGAGCGTGTTGATCCCGGCCATTCCGTGGGCTGCCAGGAAGGCCTCCGCGTACACCATGAAAGCAAGCAGCGGCGGAATGAGAAGGTAGGGGCCCACCCACTTCGTCTTGAGAAGCAGGCTCATGCTCTCCCTGAAATGGTAGGTATTTCTGCCGGTCATGCCAGTTTCACCACCCTGTCAGCCCTGCCGGCAAGGGGGGATCTTCCCTGCACGAAGGCAAGGACCGCCCCCTTCTCCAGAACGGAAAGAATGACCGAGATGGCGGAGCCGGCCGTAAGGGAGGAAAGGTTCGCCATAGGCTCGTCCAGTACGGCTACCGCCGGACCTGTAAGGGCCAGGGGAGCCAGTGAGAGCATCTGAAGCTGTGAGCGGTTCACCTTCCGTGGATAGCTGTCGATGGCATCCCCCATCTCAAGGTCATCGCACCAGCGGGCGACATCCCTCCGGACCATACGTGTTTGAACGCCTCTGTACAGGGCCACCCTGTGTTCCAGTTGTGTCCTGATGGGCAGGTCCGGCATGAAGTTCCAGTTCTGGAAAACGAATGAAGTCTCAGTCCTGGACCTCATGGACCCGGGCCTGGCCCCCAGTATCTTTATGGTTCCCTTGCTGAAGGCCCTGATTCCAGCCATGGATTTGATTAGATTACTCTTGCCGCTTCCCGGGGGCCCGACAACGGCAACCAGCTCGCCCCTGGCCACTTCCAGGGAGAAGTACGGCATCCGGGGCGGGTCCGAGTAACCGCCAATTGATATGTATGGAGGCATATGTTCCTTTCAGGAAATCCGATACGGCGGACCTGATCATGAAAACAGTTCTGGCCGCCCTCGCCCTTACTATGATGATTGCGGGCTGCGCTGAAAAGGAAAGGTTTCCGGAACGATATCTGGACTCCATCGCTCTGACCATTCACCGGGACAGGCCGGCGGAAGTTTCGGGATTCCTGAGGAGAGGCGCCGTTCCCGCCAACGCGCTGGAATACCCGGACCTCACAGGCGCCACCCGCATAAGCTTCGATTGCGGCCCGGAGGATTCAAGCCGGCTGGCCGAGATAATGGAAAACTCCGCGGTGCCGGTTCAGGTCCGCCTCAAGAATGATGACCTTCCCTCCTTTGTAAGGTACCGGCAGGAAGGTATTACTTGGAGGCCGCTCTACTCGTGGAAACTGGACGGCGACAGCTGCAGGTTCTCGGCCAGGGTCCTGATAAGCAACGCCACCGGCAGGGAATGGTTTTCCAGGAACACGACACTGATGGATGTTCCCGGTGAAATGGTCTGCCTGGTGCCGGAAACCCTGATAATAAGAACCGGCGACATGGAACTCGGCTGGTGGAAAGCGGATGGAAGGGTACTGCCCCTGACGCTCAGCTACGGATGGCCGCTGCACTCCCAGTGGAATCAGCTGGTGCCCTGCGTGGTCCCCGAAGCGGGAGAGCTGCTGAACGCCCGGTGGCCCGTCAGGACGGGAGACACTCTCTGGGTCCGGCCCGAGGTCCCCCTGGAAATTTCGGAAGAGGTCCATCCGAACTCCGCCGGATACGAATGCGCGCTCATCCTGCATAACCGGACCGGGGAATACGCTGAGGTTAGGATATCCGTTCCGGAGAGGACCCCCAGAGGCGCCCGGTTCCGGCCCGACGGCGATTTCCCGTCTTTCCTGGGCCTTCAGCCCGGGGACATCGCGGTGCTGGAGTACGGAATAGTGTATGAATAGAGGAGAGATGATATTTTTTCGATCCCTGGTCTGCATGATGTTGGCAGTGACCGCCGCAGCCGCCCAGCCGGTGCCGCAGGTCCGCCTGTGCGCGGAATGGGAGCCTTCCTGCGGAACGCTGATAAGATGGCCACTGGGAATACCCTCGCAGCTGGTGGTGGAGCTGGCGGAGGATGACAGCCTGTACGTCCTGGTGGAGAATCCCTCCCAGCAGAGCCAGGCGGTTGCGACATTCACCTCCTGGGGAGTGAATCTCGACCACTGCCGGTTCATAACCGCCGACACGTACTCCCACTGGACCAGGGACTGGGGTCCCCACTCCATGTTCGACGGACAGGGCGCATGGGGCATCATAGACCCTGTCTTCGACGGATATCCCTGGATACCGGGAGGGCCGTACGAGAACTACATGAACTCCAGGGGATACGAGGAGGATGACGCGGTCAATGCCGCCCTGGCCCTGGAGTTCGATTGTCCTCTGCATCAGTTCCCCGCCTACCTGACCGGCGGCAACTTCATGACCGACGGCCACGGCCTGGGTTACTCCACCCTTGCAATGCTGAC
>JAWOBF010000028.1:0-14468 GCA_046498225.1 Candidatus Aegiribacteria sp. | reverse complement strand
TTACACTGGAGTATCTTTTTTCCGATCATCTGGGACTTCAGCTGGGCGTTACCGGTCTGTACGGGTCTTCCGCTCAGTCATGGACCGTTCAGGAATACACCGGGAACGTAAGGGACGCCGAACCGGACGAGATATACTACACCAGCCTGGAACAGGGACCTGTCAGCGCCCATGTCGGCGTGATGTATTTCATCTTCTAGAGAACCCGCCTTTCCAGGGTTTCTCGTCCATCCCCCTCTCCCATATGACCTCCAGGGCGGACCAGGTGGCTATGGCGAATATCACGCCGCCGATTATGCCCGAGAAGATTGTACCGTGAACTATTCCGAGGGCCAGAGCGCCTCCGGCTACGGCGGAGGTGAACAGTATGAGAATGGTGGCGGCGGGCGAGGAAGCGCCCCATTTTGATATCACCCTTGCCCTGGCAAGCTGAAGTCCCCACACGACTATCGGGTAACCGGTAGCGCCGAATACGGCTTCCGGTATACTGCGAAGGAAAAGAATTCCCACCGTCCAGAGAAGGGCCAGTGGAAGGAACACAAGCACCGCTCCTCTCGAGAGGGGAGATATCCAGTTCAGCTGATGGGGAATGTCCACAAGGGCCGACCAGATGAAGAGGCCGGACAGGAAGCCCAGGAGGAGCGAAGCCTCGCTGTTCTTGACGAAGCAGCTGAAAACGCTTCCGGTGAGCCCGACGAGAAGCAGAACGATGACGAATACCCGCGGGCCTATGTGGCCGGCTTCCCTTATTCTGACGAACAGCCTGCTGCCCAGGAGCTGAAGGAAAATGAAGAGCAGGAAGGAAGCGATGGCGAAGAAGCCGGTTACGGCGTAATCCCTTAGAGTGTGCTCCACAGTGGTGGAAAGCGTACCGGCCAGCGCCTGCAGCAGGGTCATGTTTCCTCCTTCATCGGAGGAATGTGTGAAAAACGGGGTATGGTGTCAACAACGGCCCTTTGCGATTCCACTTCCTTATGGTCATATATTCCAGTATCCGATAACTGTCCTGCAGCCGGATCGTTCAAGCATTCGAGGAAGGGGACTCTGACGAGCAGATGAGATTTTACCGTCCGGCCGCTCTGCTGGCCATGGCAACCGTTCTTTTCTCCTCCTGTGGAGAAGACGCGGAACTTCCGGCGATAACCGAAAAAAACGTCTCGATATCCGCGGGCAAAGGTGTTTCGGTGGAGATGACGCTGCCGGAGGGCGAATTCCGGGATTCACTCCGGTACAGGGATGGCGCTCCCTTCGAACTGATACTCCACTCGGAAGAGCTGGTTCTGTCCATAACAGCCATGACGGTCCCCGGCTGCGGTTCCTCGCCCTCCCATCGGCTGGCCTATCTGGATGGGGGGAGCGCGGACAACCTGGATACCGTTGTTGTGACCCCTCATGGCCAGACCCCGCCATTCACGGCGGTTACGTACGTCAAGGGTGATTCCAGTTTCGTGGAGAGGGTATGGAACAGGGGTAACAGCGAACTGGCCGTACTGAGGGTCAGCTCCTTCAGCACCTCCATGAGCATACTCCTTACATCGGTATCCGGCATTCTCAGCACCGCCGAACTCTCAGGGCCCGGGAACGGGCTTGAACGCGAAGTCTATCTTTCGGACAGGACCAGGAGCGAGATAGTCCGGGAGATGAACGCGGATGTAACGGTACCCCCCGACATCGCCCACACCATGAACATGCGGATAGATCCGGCCGAGAGGGAAATGAGCGTCCTGGACACGGTGAGGATCGATTTCCGGACAACTCAGTCCGACAGCCAGCTGACCCTGTACTTTCCCAGGTGCGAGAACGGCACCGGTTTCGAGCCTGTCAGGGGTTCCATCTCCATCACGGGTGATTCGGTCATCTGCACGGCGGATTCCACCAGAAGGTTCACCGGCGTCTATTCCGCCAGCTGGAACGGCTTCCTGTCTTCGAATCCCGACAGGATGACAGTGGACGGCATGCGAATAGACCGTTCCATCTCCTTCCAGTGCGGCATGTGGTTCTATCCCGGCTGTGACATACCCTCCTCCTATTCCCTCAGGGTCTCCATACCCGAGCAGCAGGGTTACCGGGTGTACATGTCCCTGGACGAAACCGGCAGGTCGGTCGCCGATTCGGTGCTTACCGTTTCGTACTCCTCTCCCAGAGGCGGGATCAAGGGTCCGCTGGCCTGGGCGGCCGGCGGCTTCACGGAGCAGTACATCGCCGACGGCAGGAGCCTTTTCGTTCACTCCAGCGCGGATCCGACGGACCCCGCTCTGGTGAACCTGGCCGATCGCATGGCGCAGGTACTGTGGAGAGAGCTGGGGTACGACGGCGCCGGGCTGGATATGATAATCGTCAACGTGCTTGACCTTCCGGTGCTGATGGCGGGTCCCGGATGCGTGTTCCTCTCCGATGAGATGCTGGAGGAGGTCTCTGACTGCGGGAGCTGGACGGATTCCCTGGTATCCGGCGCCGGTGTGCAGGCTACCTCCATAGTCTTCGAGACCGCCAGGGCGTTCCTGGCTGGCAGCACCTACCTTTCCAACAGTCTCAGGGATGTCCTGGCCGGCTGGGCGGTATTCAGGTTCATCATATCGGAGGACCCTGAATCCGCTCCGAGGCTTACGGAAGCGTTGATGAAGCACTACCTCTATTCCACGGAGGTTCTCGGTCCGGTGGAATACTCCATAGCCGACCCCATGCTGGAGACCTCCCCGCTGTACGAACCGGTAATACTGGGGAAAGCTCCGGTCGTGATGGAATTCCTGGCCGATGAGATGCCCTTCTTCGAAAGAGCCGTGCCCAGGGCGCTGGGCAACCTGCGCCATTCCGGCGACCCGTTCAACAGGCTGTTCTCGGCGATGGGCGTGATGGAGACCAGCAGCTACGGGGAAATGTTCTTCCAGTGGTTCTACGGACCCGGCGTCCCGATCCTGGAGGTAGCATGGTCGGACACCGGCGATGTTCTCACGGTGATGCTGCGGCAGTATCAGCCGGGACAGGATTTTCCGCTGGGTTCTGTAACAAACCGTATCACCGTGATAACCGAGGTCGGCTCGCACAGCCTGGAAATGTCCCCCGGGTTCACCGGCGGATACTTCACGGCAGACCTGTCCGGCGTCCCCGAACGGATCATCGCCGTTGATATCGATCCCCGGCGGATACTTCCGGCGGATATCGTCTACAGGCACACCGGCGACAGCAGGCCCGGCATCTGAGCATAAACGCGCGGATGCTTCCGGGAAGGAAACCATGAAGATATGCTTCTGCCTCCACGATCATCAGCCCGTGGGGAATTTCGAACATGTGATGGAGTCCGCCTACACGGACTGCTACCTGCCGATGCTGGAGGTCCTGGAAGCTCACGGGGCGATACGCTCCGGTCTTCATATCTCCGGTTCCCTGATGGAATGGCTGGAGGCCGGCCACCCCGATTACGTGGAGAGGTGCGCCGCCCTCTGCCGGGAGCAGCGGATGGAACTCCTCACCGGCGGAAGGTACGAGCCTGTACTCACCGTATTCCGACGGAGCGACATGTCCGAACAGATAAGGGACTACTCGAGCCACCTGCAGGGAATAACCGGAACCAGACCGCGCGGGCTCTGGCTCACCGAGAGGGTCTGGGAGCCGCAGCTCACCTCAGTTCTGGCCGATTCCGGAGTGGAATGGGCGGTGGTGGACGACCTGCACCTGAAAAGGGCGGGGGCGGATGATAAGCAGCTTTTCAGTCCCTGCGTAACCGAGGATTCGGGAAGCACCCTGAGGCTCCTCGCCAGCGACATGAAAATGAGGTACATGATACCGTTCTCCCCGGTGAACGAGGTCATGGAGAAGCTCAGGGAATACCATGAGTCCGGCGTCCCGCTGGTGTTCTACGGCGACGACGGAGAAAAATTCGGGGTCTGGCCGGGAACCAGGGACCTCTGCTACGGTGACGGCTGGCTGCACCGTTTCCTTTCCGCGGTGGAATCCGCCGACTGGCTGGAGACTGTCCTTCCCTCCGAGGCTGCATCCCTTCCAGCCTGCGGTCCCTTCTACGTGCCCGCCTGCAGCTACTCCGAAATGGGGGAATGGACGGTCCACGGAAGTGACAGGACCGATTACGATAGGGCCCGGGAACTCCTGAGGGACGGAGGCATGGGCGACTCGGCGGACAGGCTGCTGACCGGGGGCTTCTGGCGAAACTTCCTCTCCATTTACCCGGAATCGAAGGAGCTTCAGGGCAGAATTCTCTCCTCGGGGGAAATGGTGCGCTCATCCGGCAGCGCCCGGGCGCTGCACCATCTGTGGAGGAGCCAGTGCAACTGCGCTTTCTGGCACGGCGTCTTCGGCGGAATCTACCTTCCGCATCTCAGGGAGGCGGTGTGGAAGGAACTCAACAAGGCCGAGCACACTGCGCTCTCCGCAACGGAAGACCATCCGATGGTGACCGACTGTGACCTGAACGCCGACGGCCGCATGGAGACGGTAGTGGCCGCGGTTTCCCATTCCATGATCGTGCATCCGGAACGGGGGCTCACCGTGAGCCACCTTGCCTTCATTCACTCCGACGGCGAACCGGTGATGCTGGGTCACGTTCTGAGCAGGCGGCGTGAGTCCTACCATTCCAGTATTCCGGGCCGGACCTCACGGGATGAGGTCAGGACCATCCATGACGACATGGGCTCCAAGGAGCCGGGCCTGGCCGACAGGCTCACCATAGACAGGTGGCGCAGGGTCTGCTTCACCGAACTCGTATTGCCGAAGGAAGCGGGTTTCGAGGAATGGAGTAGCTGTAGTGAGGCGGTGGAGTCCTTCGAAGGCTCTCCGGACCTTTCCGGGCCGGTACGGACCGGGGACAGTATCCTGTTCAGCGGTGGTTTCTCGCGCGGGAATACTTCCCTTGAAAAACAGCTCTGCGTGGACATTCGCAGCCCGGAGCTGGCGGCCACTGTCGAGTTCGGAGGTGAACCGGGAGCGAGGGCCGGCACCGAGGTCTGTCTCAATCTGATGACCGGCGGGTCGGAGGACAGGTTCTACAGGATAGACGGCGGGGAGCGGCGCCTGATGTCCGCCGCAGGAGAATTCAGGGGGACCGTGATAGAGGTGACCGATCTGTGGAGGAAGATATCAGCCGTCATCGAGATGGAAGGCGAATCGGACATATGGGTGACTCCGCTCGATTCGGTAAACAGGTCCGAGAACGGTTACGAGAGCGTTCACCAGGGAACCGCCTTCTTCATATCCCGCAGGCTGGACGTGAAGGGCGGACTTACCCTGAAGGTCGCTCTGAGAATGGAGTTCCGGGATGATACCCGATGAGGCTCGGACCGAGGCCCTGAAGCTCCGGGAGCTGATAGACCATCACAACCGCCTCTACTACACCGAGGGCCGCACGGAGATATCCGACGGAGAGTACGACGCGCTCATGAGGAGGCTGGCGGAGCTGGAGAAGCGCTGGCCGGAGCTGGCCACTTCCGATTCACCCACTCTCAGGGTGGGCTCGGCTCCACTTTCCAGCTTTCCCTCCATCAGCTGGGACCCTCCCATGCTCAGCCTGGACAACGTCTTTTCCCGGGAGCAGTTCCTCCAATGGGACCGCAGGGTCTGCGGGGAGCTTCACCTTGAACGGGAGCCGTCCTATTCCGTGGAGCCAAAGCTGGACGGTCTCGCGGTGGCCCTGGTGTACAGGGACGGCGTGCTGGAGAGCGCCGGGACCAGGGGTGACGGAAGGCGGGGAGAGGACGTCACACCCAACGCCAGGACCATCAGATCGGTACCTCTTCGTCTGCGCGGAAGTCCTCCCCGGGAGCTGGTGGTAAGGGGAGAGGTGATATTCCGGAAGGATGATTTCGCGGAGATGAACCGCAGAAGAGAAGAGCTGGGAAAGGAGAGGTTCATAAACCCCAGGAACGCGGCCTCCGGCTCCCTCCGTCAGCTGGACAGCAGCGTCACCGCAGGTCGTCCGCTGAGTTTTCTGGCCTACGGCACTGCCCGGTGGCCGGAGGGAATATCTTCCCTTCATTCGCTGTTCCGGTATCTGGAACGGCTGGGAATTCCGGTGAACCCAATGAACACCCTGTGCAGTGGAGCCGACGAGGTCTGCCGGGCCTACCGGGAGCTGGAGGAAGGCCGCGACGGAATGCCCTGGGACATCGACGGGGTGGTGGTGAAACTTGACGAAGCCGCCCTTCAGGAACGGATGGGCACCGTGTCCCGCTTTCCCAGATGGGCCACGGCATGGAAGTTCAGGGCCCAGGAGGCGGTCACCCGTCTTCTGGACATCCAGCTGCAGGTGGGAAGGACCGGAAAGCTGACACCGGTGGCCAGGCTGGAGCCGGTCTTCGTGGGAGGGGTGACGGTGTCCAGCGCCACCCTGCACAACGAGGACGAACTGAGAAGGAAGGATGCCCGTCCGGGGGACACGGTCATCGTGAGAAGGGCCGGAGACGTGATACCCGAAGTGGTCCGGTCTCTGGGCAGCCCAGATGGAAAGAGGGGAAACCCCTTCTTCTTTCCCGGCAGCTGCCCCGTCTGCGGAGGCCCGGTGAGCAGGGAGGAGAGCGAGGCGGCTCACAGGTGCATGAACCCCTCGTGCCCGGCCAGGCTCAGGGAGAGCGTTTTCCACTGGGGATCGAGGGACGCACTGGACATAGAGGGGCTGGGATCGAGGCTGTCCGAGCAGCTGGTGGATACGGGCCTGGTAGACGACGTCTCCGATCTGTACTACCTCACACGGGAGCAGCTGGCTTCCCTGGACAGAATGGGTGAGACATCGGCGGAGAACCTTCGGAGGCAGCTGGAGAAGAGCCGGGAAGCCGGTCTGCGGAGGTTCCTGACCGGCCTCGGCATTCCCGGCGTTGGCAGGACGGTGGCCGGACTCCTTTCCAGCCGGTTCGCGGACCTGAAAGAGGTGATGGAAGCCGATACGGAGACCCTTACGGATATCGATGGTGTGGGACCGGTGCTGGCGGAGAACCTGCACAGGTTCTTCAGGGACCCGGTAACAAGGGGGGTTGTGGAAAGGCTTCTGAAGGCGGGGTTCCATCCCCGGGGGAGTTCCTCCGGAAGCGGGATGAAACCGCTTCAGGGGCTCACCCTGGTGTTCACCGGAAGTATCTCCATTCCCCGCGACGAAGCCAGGGCCCTGGCCGAGAGCGCCGGGGCGAGGGTAACCGGAAGCGTTTCCTCGCGGACCGACCTGCTGGTGGCCGGTCCGGGAGCCGGCGGCAAGCTGGAAAGCGCCCGGAAGATGGGGGTCGAGATAATAGACGAGAGTGAATTCCTGGCCAGGGCAAAGGGGATGCGGGCCGGGAAGGGATAGGGACGGAGGCGACCCTCCGTCCCTCTGCATCGGTTCGGCTAGCTGTTCTTCCTGAACTTCTTCATGAACTCCACAAGGGCTTCCACGCCCTGGTACGGCATGGCGTTGTATATGGACGCCCTGCATCCGCCCACCGACCTGTGTCCCTTGAGACCGATAAGGTCATTCTCAGCCCCTTCGGTTATGAACTTCTTCTCCAGCTCCTCGCTCGGAAGGCGGAAGGTCACGTTCATCAGGGAGCGGCTGTCCCTGTCGGCGGTTCCCCTGTAGAAGTCGGAGTTGTCGTCCATGTACGAATAGAGCAGGGAGGCCTTCTTTATGTTGGCCGCCTCGACCGCCTCCAGACCGCCCTGGTCCAGTATCCATTTCATTACCAGGCCTACGACGTAGACGGGGAAGGAGGGGGGTGTGTTGAAGAGGGAGTTCTTGCCCAGATGGGTCCTGTAGGCAAGCATGGTGGGCACTTCCTCACGGGCCTGATCAACCCATGAGCGCTTCACCACCACGGCCGCCACGCCGGAGGGGCCTATGTTCTTCTGAGCCCCGGCGTAGATGAGGGAGAACCTGCTGAAGTCAAGCTTCCTGGAGAGGAAGTCAGAGGACATGTCGCTGACCAGGGGCACTTCACCGGTTTCGGGAAAATCCTTTATCTGGGTTCCCACAAGGGTGTTGTTGCTGGTGGTGTGAACGTAGGCCGCGTCCGGTGTAAGGTCGAATTCCTTCGGAATGTAGCAGAAGTTCCTGTCTTCGCTGGTCGCGGCCACGTTGACATCCCCGAAGAACCGGGCTTCCTTGACGGCCTTCTTGGACCAGCCTCCGGTGATGACGTAGTCCGCGGTCATGCCCTCCATCAGAAAGTTGAAGGGTATGGCGCAGAACTGTGTCGATGCGCCTCCGCCGAGGAAAAGTACAATGTACTCTTCTTCCGAGAGGCCCATGATCTTCAGCATGTTTCTCTGCGTTTCGCAGAACATGCTGTCGAACTGGGCCGAACGGTGGGATATCTCCATTACGGACATTCCCATATCCTTGTAGTTGACCACGCCTTTCGCGGATTCCTTCACCACGTCGTAGGGAAGTGTGGCCGGTCCGGCGTAGAAATTGTACACACGTTCTGGCATATCGTTCTCCCTGTTTTTCGGGTTCGCGTTAATGGGTTGGCTGTGAGTTACAAATGGGTCACAGAGGGAATATGCTAGTCCCGGCCGGTGGTCTGCAAGGGTCATCGGGGTCTAGGCCCGGGACGACCTTGACAGAAGTACGATCCCCAGAGCGATGAAAACCAGGTCGGCCATGCCGGCCGCCGGAAGCGGCGGAAGCGCTCCCTTGTGGCCAAGGGTCTGCCCAAACCGGACAAGGGAGAAGAACAGGAAGGCGAGCATGACGGCCAGTCCGATGCTGGAAGCCTTGCCGCTCCTGCGGTTGCGGAGAGCCAGCGGGGCGCCCACGAACACCATTATCAGATTGGAAAGGGGGAAGAAGAACTTGAGGTAGAACTCCACCAGCAGTCCGCGGCTGTCTCCCCCCGCCCTATCCACCTGCTTAATGTAGCCGTGCAGTTCCAGGAAGTTCATTTCCTCGGGGGTTTTCTGACGGGATCCGAAATCCTCGGGGACCTCGGTTATCTCGGGCAGTTCCAGTGTATCCGCGGAGGAGAAGGCCAGGGCTCCCGATGGCCCGAACATCCTGCTCTCGACCCCGTAACCAACCCAGATGGAATCTCTCCAGGCAAGCCGGTCGGCGTCCAGCCGCTTCGTCACCCTGCTGCTGTCGTCGAACCATTCCACGGTGACGTCGGTCATGGTGGCTTCCTTTCCGTTGAAGAAGCCTATGTCAAAAATGGAACCGTCGGGGGAACGGTGGGCGAAATTGCTGCGCCGACGGTAGTCGATGGGTTCCCTGCCTTCAATTTCCACCCTCTCCACCTGGGTCTGCATGTAGGTGGCGTTGGATACTATGAAATCGCCCACTCCCAGCTCGAATACGGACATGAGGCCTCCAACCACCAGGAGCGGCAGGAATATCCGCGGAAGGCTTATTCCAGCCGACCTCATGGCCACCAGCTCGTTGTTCCTGGAAAGGGACGTAACGAGGAACAGGGAGCTGAGGAGGACCGCCACGGGAAGGACCAGTACTATTATGTAGGGAAGGCCGTAGAAGTAGTAGCTCAGGAAAGTACCGGGGGAGACGTCCCTGTCCACCCACCTGTTGAAATGGTCGAAGGCGTCCACGCTGACGAAGATGACCACGAAGGAGACCACGGCTATCAATATCATCCTGGCGAATCGCGAGGCCAGGTAGAGGTCGAGTATCCTGAACTTCATTCGCCTCCGCCTCTCCGGAACCGGCGCAACAGGTCACCCATCTTCTCCGCCGCCCTGCCCAGGGGAACAGGGTTGCCCTCGTGCAGGCTCCGCAGGGTGAGCAACACTCCGAAGACCCCCAGGACGATGTTGGGCAGCCACATGGACAGGAACGGGGGCATCATCCTCCTGTCCGCCAGCTGCTCGCCGGCTATGAGGAAGAGGTAGTAGATGAGTATCACCAGGAGGCTTACCCCCAGTGCCACCCCGGCGCTGCCCTTCCTCGTGGAGAGCCCCAGCGGGATTCCCAGGAACACGAAAACGATACAGGCGAAGGGAATGGAGTACTTCTTGTGTATCTCCACACGGTAGCGGCTCACGCTGCGCAGGAGGGAGGCCTTCTGGTCAGACAGGATGCGCAGGCTTCCGGATATCTGGGCCATGAAATTCCGGGACATGTTGAACCGGGTGCGGGCGTCCACGCTGTCCGGAGGGGGAAAGGCGGTCCTGCCGAATTCCACGTTGGAGTCGCCTGTAAGAGCCAGGAGGGGCGCGCTTCCCGTTCGAACCAGGGAATCCTCCAGTATCGAGGCCTGTCTCTCCAGCGAATCCACCAGAGCCCTCATCTGGCCCGCCGAGAGCTCCCTGTCGCCCCTGCTGCTCCTGTCCTGCCTCACCAGCTCCCGGGAACGGGTAATCTCGACGGTATATGTGTCGAAATCCAGCTTCCTGTATTCCCCGTTCTCCGCCAGTTCGTGCATCTGTCCGTCCCTCAGAACCAGCCTGAAGCGGTTCGCGGAAAGCGGTTCCATACGTCCGCGCAGGGCGGTTATGGTCCTTCCGGGAGCGCCGGGTATTCGTTCGTGTATGACAACGTTGGAGAGGTCTCCGGTGATGTCATCCTTATCCTCGACTATTATTCTGTAGTTCTCGATATCCTCCACGAACATGCCCGGCACTATCCGCGCGTCGGGATGCATGGAGCCTATGTCCAGAAGAAGGTTCTTTGCCATGTGGTTGGCGTCGGGAAGAACGTAGTTGTTGAAGACCACCATGGTCCCGGCCAGGATCACCGCCACCAGCAGCAGCGGCTTCAGCAGCATGAAAATGCTCACTCCGGAGGACTTCATGGCGGTGACCTCCAGGTCCGATTCCATCCTGCCAACGGCCATGAGGACGCCGGCGAGCACTCCCATGGGGACTACCACCGCAACCATGGACGGAAGGAGCAGGAGGAAGACCTCCACCACGGTCCGCACCGGAACTCCCTTGCTCACTATCATGTCAAGGAGGTCCAGCAGCTTGTCCAGCAGCATCACGAAGGTGAATATGCCGGCTGCCAGAAGAAAGGGCGGGAAGAACTCCTTTATGGTGTATACCTGAAGTTTTTTCATACCGGTCCCATTATAATAGGCATTCGAAAAAAAGCGGCCATCGGTCAATTATACCCTGTCCGCACGTTTCTTTCCACTTGGAGCGGGAACACTGGGAAAACCGGGGACTAGTATCCGTATATGAGAACTCTATCATTTATCGCGCTGTTCATCGCTCTACTTGAAGCCTCGGTCGCTGCCGCATCCACAGGGGTCGCCGAACCAAGGCTCGTCCCGGCGTACCCGTGGGAGAGTGAATACTCCGAACAGCTTCTGGTACAGCCATCGGTGTCCTGGAAGCTGGTGGAATCGTTCCGCGGGGACCTGCTCAGCTGGAGGCTCTTCTACGGGAATCGGCCGGTCTCCACCACCAGGTCCGCTCCCAGGGGCCTTCTTGCCGGCAGGTCCATCGAATGGAGCATTCGGAACACCTGGATGGAGACCAACAGAACCGGCTGCCTGCGCAGGGCGCGGGACAGGACTTCCCTGGTGCCGACCATATACCTCCCACTGGACATGCCCCCCATACTCGCCGGCGCCATCGGCGAGGGAGGCCAGCTGGACATCAGCGGACATCAGAAGATAACCTTATCAGGAATAACACATTACAGGCCGAACGCCGTTGAGACGGAAGGGCAGAGCCAGTCCCTGTTCCCAGATCTCAAGATGGAGCAGGAGCTGCGGGTGCAGCTTCGGGGCACCATCGGCGAGAAGATACATGTGGACGTCGACCATGACAGCGAGAGGAGCATGCAGCCCCAGAGCAGGCTGAGCCTCCGCTACGAGGGCTACGACGACGAGATAATCCAGAGCATCGAGATGGGTGACGTGAGCCTGTCCATAACCGGACCGGAGTTCGTCTCCTACAGCATTCCAAGCCAGGGACTCTTCGGGGCCAAGATGCTGGCCCAGCTGGGCCCGGTGGAACTCACCACCATAGCCAGCCGTGAATCCGGCTCCACCGAGTCCGCTGATTTCGTGGGACAGGCCACCATGGTGGAGGATACCATCCTGGACATCAATCCAGCGGACAACTACTTCTTCCTGACCTTCCCCGATTCGGCCCCGCAGCCCACCATTGCTTCCATCCGTGTCTTCCAGGACGACCTGGACGGCACCAACAACCAGGAGACCGGAGCGGTGGAAGGCGAGTATTTCATAGAGGGCACCGGCATATCGGATACCGGATGGTGGGACGAGCTTCTTCCCGGCCAGGACCTGGATTACGTACTGGAGGACTCCTCCACCACCATTCGCTTCACCAGCCCGGTGAACGACAATTACAGGCTGGCGGTCTGGCTGGTGACGGTCCAGGGAGATACCATCGGGGACATTTCACCGGAGGGCGACCTGAACCTGAAGCTGATAAAGGAGAGCAATCCCCTGCCGAACGATCCCACATGGAGCTACGAGCTGCGGAACCGGTACTTCCTGGGAGCCGACAACATAGTCCAGGAGACCTTCAGCTGCGACATATTCCTGGCCCGTTCGGGGGAGGACCCGGTGCAGTCCCAGGGGGGGACCCCGTTCATAGAGCTGCTGGGGCTGGACACGAACGGGGACGGCAACCTCTCCGACGAGGATGACGCTGTGGACTGGGACAACGGTTTCCTGGTCTTTCCGCAGAACAGGCCCTTCATCGACCCGGTGCTGGAGGTCACCAATCCGGCGGTATACAATGAGAACGACCCGCTTCCGGTGGACAGCAAGTACTTCATGGAGGTAAGCTACCGGGCCGCCTCCACCACCTACTCGCTGGGAAGGATGGGAATAATCCCCGGCAGCGAGAAGGTTACGCTTACTGTAGCCGGACAGACCAGGACCCTGGTCAAGGACGTCGATTACACCATCATCTACGAGATAGGCCTTCTCACCCTCATGGGGGAGGCGGCCGAGGACGCCCAGAATCCCAGCAATTCACTGAGGGTGACCTTCGAGTACCTTCCCCTGTTCGCCGCCCAGAGAAAGACCCTGATAGGAACAAGGGCGGTATACGGCCTGGGACGCGATTCCTGGGTGGGCGCCACATTGATGTTCGAGTCCGCCAGCACTCCCGGGGACAGGCCCAGGGTGGGGGAGGAATCCACCAGGACATTCGTGGCGGACGTGGACGCGCGCCTGGAAGCCAAGCCGGAGTTCCTGACGGATATGGCCAACTTCATTCCGGGCATAAACACCGAGGCCGAGAGCAGGGCTTCGATATCCGGCGAGATAGCCATGAGCTTTCCGAATCCCAGTGTGGACGGAAGGGCCTACGTAGACGACATGGAAGGTACGGAGAGCACCTTTCCCCTGGGGCAGAGCAGAGCTTCCTGGCATTACTCGAGCCTTCCGGAGCAGGAGGCCGGCAGCAGCTTCCCGGTGGGGGAGATGCGCTGGTACAACACCTACAGGAGATGGAGGCTGGAGGACATCGTGCCCAGCGTCGCGGACCAGCAGGCGAAAGACTACGTGAACAACGTTCTGGAACTCTATTTTCAGCCTGACAGCATCGGCGGCATACACTCCTGGGGAGGTGTGCAGCGAAGCGTCGACAAATACGGACTGGACTTCACCAAAAAGACCCATGTAAGGCTCTACGTAAGGGTCACCGGCTCGGCCCAGGAAGGCAATATCTACCTGGACCTGGGAGAGAGGATAGACGAGGACTCCTACTGGCTGGAGAGAGTAGCGGGGGAACTGGTGAGAAGGGCCAACGGGCTTCTGGACACCGAGGACGTGAACGGCGACGGCATACTGGCCGACGGTGAGGACACCGGCCTGGACAACCTGTTCAGCTCCGAGGAGCCGGGATACAATTCCGGAACCAATCCCGACCCCAACCGGGACGACTACCACTACGACGGCGGAGACCCTCCATCCACAAGGTACGACCGGGTGAACGGTACCGAGGGCAACAACCAGCTTGACACCGAGGACCTGAACAGGAACGGTATGCTGGACAGGTCCAACTCCTTCTTCAGGATACGGATACCGGTGGACGATCCCGAGTACATCATCTCCGGTCCCAACGAGAACGGCTGGATGCTGATAGAAGTGCCCCTGGACGATACCACGGTGGTTTCAGTCCCGGGGCTCGTGGACTACAGCCCCACCTGGGAGAAGGTAAGCTACGCCAGGCTCTGGGTGGACGGCTTCGCCACTGCGGACACCGTTCAGATCTGGGACATGGAGGTAGTGGGCAACAGGTGGGAGGAGAGGGGGGTGCGACTCGCGGACAGCATCGGGACACCGGTCCTCTCCTCGGAGCAGTTCTACGTATCCACCGTGAACAACAAGGACAATCCCGACTACGCCGCCAATCCTCCCCCCGGGGTGGACCCCGGGGAGGACGAGTACGGTGAGCCGAGGCTGGAGCAGTCCCGCTGGCAAACGCCATTGTGCGCCCGGTCCTCAAGCTGCTCACCTGCCCGCTCATCATCCTCACATTGGGCGTCTTCGTTCTGGTCATCAACGGCTTCACGCTGTGGCTGGCCTCCAGGATCGCCCAGAGCTGGTTTGGGGTCG
>JAWOBF010000092.1:0-30704 GCA_046498225.1 Candidatus Aegiribacteria sp. | reverse complement strand
TGAGCCGTCCCTGCCGTCCCACACCAGTTCATTAAACGCCCCATCCATCTCAAGCCCCCTGAAGGAGCGCACCAGCCTGCCGGAGAGGTCGTAGACCTGTAGCGAGGCCACACCTCCTGTATCACCGCAATAGCGAACGGACAGCAGACCGGCGAAAGGGTTGGGGCTGCAGGCAAGGGAGAGGCCGGACGCGGCCGTGCCCGCCTGGTCCTGAGCTATGCTTGTGTAGAGGGTATCTCCCTCCACGGCGTAGACGTACTGTTCGGCTTCTACGCCGCTGTAGGTTTCCACCAGGCCGCTGGGCCAGTATATGGCCAGCTGGTCTATCATATCCGCGTCGTACAGGCCGAATTCCAGGGGAAAGCTGTGGAAATCATGGTAGCCGGACCCGCCTCCCACCCATCGGGTGAGGCTCCGGTCCCCGATGTCGACGGTTACACGGGCCCCCACCGCGTCCCGGTTCGACAGCGTTCCCTCCAGCTCCAGCACGACGTAATTGGAGGGGATGGTCTCGCTCTGGTCGTTGCGGAAAAGGACGTATTTGTCTATGTGCCCCACCGCGAAGAGGTCCACGTCCCCGTCCAGGTTGTAATCGCCCCAGGCTACTCCGAAGTAGTCTCCCATGAACTCCCCGGACAGCTGCAGCTGCTCGCCCACGTCGGAGAAGGTCCCGTCACCGTTGTTGCGCCACATGATGTTGCTGTAGGTGAAGAAGTCATGGTGGGACACGAATATGTCCAGCCAGCCATCGTTGTTGTAGTCTGCGAATGCCACCGTTCTCGTGTCGGTATGGCCTGTGACCCCGGCGGATACGGTGACGTCGGTGAAAGTTCCGTCGCCGCCGTTGCGGAAAAGCTTGCACCCCGGCTCCGAGTAGTTGCCCAGGTAGAGGTCCGGGTACCCGTCGTTGTTGAAGTCGCCTGAGGTTATGCCGGTGGTGCTGCCGGTAAAGGCCACTCCCGCCTCCGCCGTCACATCGGTCAGGTCCGTCCCGTCATTGCGCAGGAGCGTGTTTGGATCGCTGCCGTAGGTGCCCAGGTAGATGTCCGGGTCACCGTCCAGGTCGTAGTCGACGCATACCGCGCACCACCAGTTCCCAGTCGCGGAAGGTCCCATGCTGAAAGTGCCGCCGCCTGAATTGTACAGAACGCCGCATCCGGTGTCTGTAAGGGTCAGGACGTCCAGGGCGCCGTCGTTGTCGAAATCCGCCACGCATACCGGGGAACCGGTGAGTCCGCTGCCGGAGGTGATATCCGTGAACGTTCCGTCCCCGTTGTTCCTGAAAAGCCTCCGGGAGGAGCCCCGGTCCAGAATGAGGTCGCTGTACCCGTCACCCGTTACCTCACCCCACAGGATGCGGTAGGCACCCAGCCCCGAGAGTCCCGCCGAAGCCGTTACGTCCACGAACTGAGTGAGGTCGTTCCGGTACAGCCAGAAACCCGAACCGTCCTGGTTTGAGAAGGCCGCGTCCAGGTCGCCGTCGTTATCCGTATCGCACCATGCCACGGAGTGGCCCAGGCCGGTCTGGCCGGATATCCCCATGGATGACGCTACCTCCGTGAAAACCTGCTGGCCCGCGGCGGAACCAGTGAATAGAACCGTCAAGATCGAGGTAAGCGGAAATCTGAATTTCATTGTATTCCTCCCGGCCTGGTCCCCGTGTGCATGCTTCTCCACCGCTTCCGCCCCGGCAGCTGGTCAATTGATTAATAGACCCCGCCGAGTGAAGCTGTCAATGCTCCGGTATACCGGCGGAAAAGGACGGGCCACCCGGAACCCTTTTGCTCCCGATTTGTTCCGAGAATCGGGAAGGGTTTCGAATGGCCCGTCAATACATTACATCGTGCCCGCTGAATGCGCAAGGGGCTTTCAGGAGCGGTCCGGCATTCCGCCGCGCTCCCCTCCCTTGACCCGGTCGGTCCGATGCTGGAATATTCCATGTCCAGCTCATCGAGGAATCGTCGATATATGAACCCCCGTTACTGTTAAGGAGAGAGCTTTGGAAAAACCATCGAGAGACTTCCTGAAGAACCTTCTGAAAGAAGCCAGCCCGTCCGGATACGAGAACTCTGCTGCTACCGTATGGCGCAAGCAGGCGGAAGGTTTCGCCGATGAGGTCAAAGGAGACTATCACGGCAATTCCTACGCGACGCTGAACCCCGAGGGACGGGTTTCCATCATGATGGCCGGCCACATCGACGAGATAGGCCTGATGATAAAATCCATCACCGAGAAGGGCTTCCTCAAGGTTGCCCCGGTGGGCGGCCTCGACCCCCACGTGATAGCCGGGCAGCGGGTGTACGTCCATACCAGCAAGGGCCCCGTCTACGGGGTGCTGGGCAGGAAGGCCATCCACCTGCAGAAGAAGGAAGACAGGAAGAAGATATCCGAGATCAAGGACATGTGGATAGACATCGGGGTCGAGGACAGAAAGGAAGCCGAAAAGATAGTCGACATCGGCGACGTGGCCACCATAGCGGTGGATTTCAAGAAGATACGCAAGTCCATCTACGTTGCCAGGGGCTTTGACGACAGGATAGGCGCTTTTGCCGTGCTGGAGGCCCTTCGGCTGCTGTCAGGGGAGTCCGGACTGAAGCACCGGGTCACCGCTGTGGCGACGGTTCAGGAGGAGATAGGTGTACGGGGCGCGATAACAAGCGCCTACAACGTTCACCCGCAGATAGGTTTTGCCGTGGACGTAACCCACACCTCGGACATGCCCGGCATAGACAAGGAACTTTTCGGCGACATCAAGCTGGGTGACGGCCCGGTGATAGCCCGTGGACCCAACATCAATCCAAGGCTGTTCGAGCTGCTGGTGAAGACGGCGGAGGATAACAAGATCCCCTACAAGGTCATCGCCGAGAGCAGGGGAACCGGCACCGACGCCAACGCGCTTCAGCTTACCAGGGGCGGAGTAGCCACCGGGCTGGTCAGCATACCCAACCGGTACATGCACACACCGGTGGAGGTCGTGTCCCTGAAGGACGTGGAGAACTGCTCCCTCCTCCTCGCCAAGACCATCGCCGCCATCAAGTCCGACCAGGATTTCGTCATCTAGCGCCTCAGCGGCCCGCCAAAGGCGATACGCGCGCGGACGGGGAAAATGAGACCCGCCCGCGCGCTTCGTCTCCGGGGGGTTCCGGCCCCGCGGGCCCGGGGTTGACCAGGGCATTCTGAAGTGTATAGATTTTGTGATAGTTCAAACTATCACATATTACCCGGAGTGAAGATGGACCGCAGCAAAGTATCGGAAAAAACCATCAGAAGGCTCAGCCACTACTCCATGTGCCTTCGGAGGGCCACGAACGCCGGAATACAGATAATCACCTCCAGTTATCTCGCGCAAAGATGCGGAATCTCTCCCGCCGCGGTCAGAAAGGACCTTGCCTCCTACGGGGATTTCGGAAAGCAGGGTTCAGGTTACAACGTCCGGGAACTTCTCGCAAGCATCGAGGAGATACTGGGCACGAACCGTCCCCCGGCGGTTGTAGTGGTGGGAGTGGGCAACATCGGAAGGGCGCTGCTCGCGTCCGGTCTGGAGGGCACAGGAGGTTACGAGTACTCCGCGGCCTTCGATACCGACCCCGAACTCATCGGCAGAACTTTTTCGGGAGTGGGGGTCCACCCTCTTTCGGACATTGAGCGGGTCGCCGGTGAACTGGGGAACTTCATAGCGGTGGTGGCGGTGCCGGAAGGCCGGGGACAGGCCGCCGTAGACAGCGTCACGAAGGCCGGATGCAGGGCCGTTCTCAGTTTTACCCTGGAACCGATCGAGGTCCCCGAAAACGTCATGCTCAGGTACGTCGAGGTCTCCACCGAGCTGGACATACTGACCCACCACATGCGCCGTGCGGAGCAGCAGTGAGCCGGCACACCATATCCTCCGTTATCTCTTCGGTCCTTGTGCTCCTGATAATCTGGATGTTCCTTACCCTGCGGCTTCATCCCCAGGAAATCATCCTGGGGATTGTGCTGAGTGTCATCATATCCTTCGCCACCGCAGGCGCGTTCACGGGAAACCTGCTGAAGCTGGCGAGGCTCCGAAGGTTGATCGCCGCGGCCGATTACGTTTTCTTCTTTCTCGGACAGATGTTCATGGCAAACATCGACGTGTTCATCAGGGTCGTAAAACCCAAGGTCAGGGTAGACCCCGGCATAGTCAGGGCTTCCCTCCCGCTCAAAAGCCCCAGGGCCAGGAGCATGGTCGCCAACTCGATAACCCTGACCCCGGGCACCCTTACGGTGGAAATGTCCGGGGACAGTATCTTCGTGCACTGGATATCCCTTCCCGAAGGGGACCCCGCGGGAAAAACACAGAAAATGGTGGACGGGTTCGCGCGCAGACTGGAGAAGGTCTTTGAGTAGTGCTTTCGCCCTTGTTCTGTTCGGTATGGTGCTGGGCGGAATACTCCTTGCCTTCCTCCGGCTGGTCATGGGGGCGAACGCCACGGACAGAGCGGTTGCCCTGGATACCGCGACCCTCATCTCCACCAACCTCCTGGTCCTGACAGCCCTCCTGCAGGACAGCTCCATGCTCATAGACGTCGCAATGGTCTACTCCGTACTGTCCTTCCTGGGCGTCCTGACAATAGCGAGGTACCTGGACGGAGGGCTCAGATGACCTTCCTGTCCGCTGCCGGCCACGTGCTCATGACACTGGGGGGAGTGATACTGTTCACCAGCGGCCTGGGAATATTCAGAATGCCCGACGTGTGGAACAGGCTTCACGCGGGGACCAAGGCCACCACTCTGGGCACCATGCTGTTCCTGGCGGGGACGGGCTGCCTCCGCCCCGGCTGGATACCCAGGCTTTTCCTGATAGTTCTTTTCGTGATACTGACCAATCCGGTATCCGGCCATGCTCTGGCCAGGGCTGTACACATGATGCCGGGGGAGAAGCCGGACAATCTCCGCAGGGATGATCTGAAGGCCGCGGATGCGGGCGGGGAGGCTGCAGAATGACACCCCTGCTCGAAGCGGTCATAGCGATCTCCATGGGAGGGATGATGCTGGCGGCGGCACTGGCCGTACTTTTCATGAAGGACCTTCTCTCCGCGGTCATCGCGACCGGTTTCATCAGCCTTTCCGCATCGATCCTCTTCCTGCTGATGAACGCGCCGGACGTCGCCATAACGGAAGCGAGCATAGGGGCTGTCCTCCTGACGCTCATCTTCCTCTGGGGCCTGGGCAAGATAGGGGGCGGACAACGATGAGGACCATCGCCGGCCTTGTCATCGTGCTTCTGCTGGGCATTTTCATCGTCAACGCCGTGCCCGGCGTCCAGGTCCCCGAAAGGCTCACGGGGGCCGGCCGCGAATACGCCGAAAGGGGTCTTGAGGATACGGGGTCGGCAAACCTGGTGACCGCGGTCATCGTATCCTACAGGGGACTGGATACGCTGGGCGAAGTCGTGGTCCTCTTCTGCGCTTCCACCGCGGTGGTCCTGATACTTTCCCTGTTCCCCATCGGGGGGAGGGCGACCGAACCCAGCGCTGTCGTGGCTGAGACCTCGAGGGTGCTTCCCGCTCCTATAATGCTTTTCGCCTTCTATTTCATAACTCACAGCCATATAAGTCCCGGCGGAGGCTTTCCCGGCGGAACCGTGGTCGCCTCGGCCTTCCTGCTGGTGATGCTTGGAAGCAGTTCGGTTCCCGCGGGAAGCGGCAGACTCTCAGCGGTCGAATCCATGGCTGGCCTTTCTTTCGGTCTGCTGGGGTTCTGGGGAGTAATGAGGGCCGGTCAGTTCCTGAACACCGCCGTGCTGGGAGGCGGTGAGCCGGGAGAACTGCTTTCGGCTGGTATCGTCCCGCTGGTTTCCCTTGCCATCGGCGCGAAGGTGGCCGCAGAGTTCTCCGGGGTATTCGCCGCCTTCAGGAGAGCGGGGACGGACCGATGACCCACGCGTTCTACTGGACGGTATCCGGAACCGCGCTCGGGCTGGTCCTCATCGGCCTGTGGGGGGTTCTCGCCAGGAAGCACATCCTTCGAATAGCCCTTGCCTTTACTATCGCTGATACCGGCGTGAACCTGCTTCTCGTATGGTCCGGCTACCTTCCCGGCAGGACCGCCCCTGTGCTTGACGGCGCGGCCGATCCCGCAGAGACAGTCCTTTCGGTGGTGGACCCCCTTCCCCAGGCCCTTGTTCTGACGTCCATCGTTATCGGGGTCGCGGTGGCGGCGCTGTTCGTGGTGGTCGGTGTGCTGGCCGCCAGAAGGACCGGCTCCGCAGATGTCCGTCAGATGAAGGAGCTGAGATGGTAACAGCTCTGGCGGTCTTTCTTCCCCTGCTTGGTGCCTTCCTCTCCGTCTGGCTCACCCATCGCAGGCCGACGGCCTCCCTCTTCGTTTCCCTGCTCTTCCTGGCCGGAGGACTCGCATCAACACTGATACTCTCCCTGGAACTGGGGGCGTGGGACATGAAGGAGCTGGGAGCTTCCACCATCCTGCGCACCGGCGTCGGTCTCCCTCCCCTGAGCATCGACCTGGAGGTAACGGCCGCCGGGGCGCTGGCCGCCATCGGCATATACGCTGCCGCCATCCTGGGAATATCGAGGCTCTTTCGAAGGAACCCGGCGACACAGCCCCTTCTTCTCGCCCTGGTAACGGCATCCCTGGGGCTCCTTTTTTCCACGGACCTCTTCAACTCATTCGTTTTCATAGAGATAGGGAGCATAGTCACCATCGGCCTCACCGCGGCCTGCAGGTGCCGTCGAAGGTGGGAAGTGGCCGTGAAGGTTGCCCTGATCTCGGGTCTGGTGACCATCCTCTACCTTCTGGCCGTGGCGCTGGTCTACAGAACAACCGGGGAGCTTCGACTGGAATCCCTGAGGCTGCTGGGCGGCGTGCCGGCGTTGATGGTGTCCGCCCTTATGCTCACGGTCATCATGACCGAGATAAAGGCTTTCCCCCTCTCCGGCTGGGGGCTGGATTTCTACCACGGTGCGGGGCCTTCCTTCGCGGCTGTTTACAGCGGCACCTGGAGCGTCGCCGTGCTTCTATGGTCCTCCAGGGTCCTTCCCATGCTTCCCCTGCCTGATATGAGAATGCTTGCCTGGATCGGTGCCGGGGGGCTTGTGCTGGGCCAGCTGGCGGGAATGAGGTCCTCCAGCCCGGGAAGAATGATGGGTTACTCCTCCGCCGCCTACGCTTCCATCATCCTGATACTCGCCGGGGTGGCCGAAGGGGAGAGTTATCTGAGAATGGTCCTCGTACTGGTCTCGTTCTCAGCCCTGTCCAAGTTCAGCGTTTTCATGATGGCCGGCAGGGACGAGAACAGCAGATGGCGGCATGCCTCCGGCATTCTGCTTCTTCTGCCGCTGCTCACGCTGCTGGGCATTCCTCCCCTGCCCGTCTTCTGGGCGAAGCTGCAGCTTCTGTACACGGTCGGTGGTCATTCACCCCTTCTGCTGGCAGCGGTGGCCGCAGGCCTCATGTTCGAATCCGTCTACCTGCTCCGTTTCTGGTCAATGAGTACTTCCGCCGGAGAAAGGGATGGAAGGATGGTCTCCACCATCTCCACCCTGCTCATCATAGCAGGGGGGGCATGGCTGACGGCGGGTTCCCTGGACCTTATGGACCTCTCCGGAAAACTCCTGGCCTCGCCGGTCATCAGGGTCCTTTTCGCCGCCATATTCGCCGGAGGAACAGCCTTGAACCTGCCCGGGGTCATCAACCGGCTGCGGGAAGAGAGGTCCTACTGGACCTGGATGCTCCTTTCCGGCGCAGCCCTCATGCCGCTTCCCTTCGCCGGCAATTCCATTACCTTCTACGTTCTCTGGGAGATATCCGCCTTCGCCGCCGTGGTGGCTGTAAGCAGGGGAAGAAAAGCTCGGGCCGGAACTTACTGGTTCTCTGTTTTCGCCGCTTTTTCCGGCCTTCTGCTTCTGGTTTCGGCTGTCCTGTCCGGAAGCGGGTTCCCCTCCCGCGGGGTACCCCTTCTGCTGGTGGTCATGGCGGCGCTGGTCAAGCTGGGCCAGATGGGAGCTCATCTCTGGAACGTGCGGGCATACGGCGCCGCGCCGGCCACGATGCCAGCCTTTCTGGCCGGCACATCCTCCAAGGCAGCGGTCCTGCTGCTGGTGATGGCCCTGCTGGGAACCGGCTCCATTCCGACCTCAGGAGGCCGTGTCCTGGCCTGGGCCGGGGTCCTGACCGCTCTGGGCATGGCTGTGATGGCCGCTCTCTCATCGAACTACAAGCGGGTGCTGGCCTACGCCAGCGTTTCTCAGATGGGCTACATACTTGCCGGCCTGGGCCTGGCCAGCGTACTTGGATGGACGGCCGCGTTCTACCATACCTTCAACCACTTCCTGTTCAAGTCGGTTCTGTTCCTCGGGGCGGCCGGCGTCATATGGAGGACCGGGACAGCCGACTACAACAGACTGGGCGGCCTGGTAAGGAGAATGCCCCTCACCTTCGCCTTCACCCTCATCTCCGTAATAGCCTTCGCCGGCGTTCCTCCCCTTTCGGGTTTCGGCGGAAAGTGGCTTCTCTACAACGGCCTGATCGAGGCCGGTTGGCTTCCGGCGGCCCTGGTGGCCATGTTCGCCTCCGTAGTGGCGTTCCTTTACGCTTTCCGCCTCCTTCACGCGGTGTTCCTGGGACAGCTCTCCGGAAGGCACAGCTCCATCGGGGAGGCCCCCCCGGCTCTTCTCGTTCCCCAGGCTGTACTGACCGGGGCGGTGATGGTCCTGAGTTTCAGGCCCACGCTCCTTCTTCGGCATATCGTTCCCGCGGCGGCATCCATTCCGGGGCTGACCGGCTCCGCGCCGGAGATACGGGGCACTTCGGTGATATCAGCTCTGGGAAGCTGGGACGCCTGGTCCGTGGGGCTTATGGTGGTGGGCGTGTTCGGGTTCGCCTTCGTCTTCTACTGGATTTCGGGAAGAAGGCCCAGACATGTGGGACAGCTTGACATGGGGTTCGCGGGCGAGATTCCCCCCTCACCGGAGGAGGTGCACTACACCGGGGATTTCTTCAGGCCTTTCAGAAGGGCCCTGGCATTCCTTCCCAGGCTTCACGCAGGCGGAATATTCCGGGGGGCCACCGGTATCATCGGCATGCTGGGGGACGGGGTGAGGTCGGTGTTCACGGGCGACCCCAGAACCTATCTCGCCCACTCGCTCATCTTCATGCTGCTTTTCTTCTTCCTGGCGAGGGGGGGAGTATGACGCTTCAACTCCCGCTTTCGATCTTCCTGACTTCACTCGCGGCCCTTGCCTGGGGGCTGCTGCTTGGAGGTATCTCGAGGGTGGTGGTGGCCAGGATACACGGCAGGATAGGCCCGAGGGTCATGCAGAACTACATAGACCTCTGGAAGCTTTTCAGAAAGAGCTCCTCCATCCACCACGGCACCATGTTCTGGATGGCGCCCATGTTCCGGATCACCGGCGGCATCGGGGTCCTTCTGCTCGTGCCCCTGGTGGCGGGGAATACGACCATCGTCAACATGTCCTTCTCCGGAGATCTGCTGCTGGTGCTGTACTTCATGTTCTTCGGCTGCCTGGGCATGGCCCTGGGCGCGGGAGATTCCGGCCATCCCTACGCGGTCATAGCCGTCAGTCGCGGACTTTCGCAGATGTCCGCCTATGAGCTCTCCTTCTCCCTTGCGGTCCTGGTCCTTGCGGCTGGAGCGGGAACACTCTCCATCGAGGAACTGGTGGCTTCGCAGCAGGGCGGCATGCTGAACTGGAACGTCTTCCGGTTCCCCTTCGCGTCGGCCGCGGCCCTCATTACTTTCCTGCCCATGCAGATGGCCTACCCGTTCAGCATCGTTCTCGCTCCGCAGGAGATACCCATAGGGCCGCCCACGGAATACAGCGGAAGGTTCCTCTCGCTGATGTTCAGCGGAAGGGCGCTGTTCAGCGTCGCCAAGCTGCTTCTCTTCGTGAACATCTTCTTCGGCGGGGCTTCCGGCTGGATGAGCCTACTGTTCAAGACATTCCTTCTCTACATGTTCCCGATTTTCGTAAGTCCCGTGTTTCCCAGGTTCAGAACGGAGCAGAGCATCAGGTTTCTCTGGTTCGTTCCCACTTCACTGGCCGTCGTGGACCTTTTGAGAGTTATGCTGTAGGAGGATTATGTACCGCAACGACCCGCCGGAACCGCCGGCCGAGAGAGAGACCGTCTGGAGGAAGATAGACGAGATGGCCAGGGCCAACAGCCTGTGGGTAACGGCCTACGGCACCGGCTGCGGAGCCATAGAGCTTCGGCCTCTCCATACATCAAGGTTCGACATGGAGAGATTCGGCATATCCATGAGGCCTACTCCGAGGCAGGCCGACGTTCTGATAATCTCCGGATACCTGTCGGTGAAGACCCTCAAGAGGGTAATTCGAGTCTATGAGCAGATGCAGACACCCAGATACATCGTTGCCCTCGGATCATGCACCATAAACGGAGGAATGTACTACGATTCCTACAATACGCTCAACGTTCTGGACAGGTACATTCCGGTCGACGTCTACGTCAACGGATGCATGCCCCGCCCGGAGGCGATAATTGACGGGTTCTCCCTTCTGATGAGCAGGATAAAGGAGGGAAAAGCCACCGGCTGGAGGGATTACCTGGAGAATCTGGAGGAATACCGGAAGAACCAGAAGAGAATAATTGGAAACTGGGACCTTCCCGATTACAACTGGTAGGAAAGCAGATGGACGACAGACTCCTTGAACAGATCGAACTGGCGGGCTTCGAAGTGAATACTCTGAGGATGGACGAGGGCTACCTGCACGTGAAGGTGGATCCGGCCCGGGTCCTGGAACTGCTCCTTATGGCGAAACGGCGCTTCGGCCACGGGATACTGCAGCTGATATCGGCTGTGGACCGGATAGAGGACGGCATGTTCCAGCTCACCTGGATACTGGAGTCCGCGAAGGACGGTTCGATCCTCATGATATCCTCCGACCACCCCAGGGAAGGCTGCGCCCTGCCCACTCTGGGAGATGTATGGCCTGCGGCTGTGTTCTTCGAGAGGGAACTGCATGAGATGTTCGGGATCGATTTCCCCGGCAACGAAAGGCAGGAAGAGGACTTTCTCCTGGAGGGCTGGCGGGACCTGCCCCCGATGCGAAGGGATTTCGATACTCTGAAATACTCGATGGAAACCTTCGGGGAAAGGCGCGAGAGGGAACACACCGACCCCCGGGAGCACGTAGCGGAGCGCACCGGAGAATGGAACACCCCGGTTCCAGCGAAGGAGACCGACCGATGAGCGGCGATACCGATCCCCTGCGGACCACCCATCTCTTCTTCGGCCCCCAGCACCCCGGAGTAACCGGGAACATGAGCGTGGAAATGTGGTTCGACGGCGATGAGATAACGAAGGCCGTCACTCATGTGGGATACCTGCACAGGGGATTCGAGAAGCTGATGGAGCGACGGCTCTGGATACAGAACTTCCCCCTGGTATGCCGGATATGCGTCCCGGAGCCGGACATCAACGAGGAGTGCTACGCCATGGCCATCGAGAAACTGGACGGAATCCGGGTGCCGGAGAGGGCCGGGTGGATAAGGACCCTCGTCCTCGAGCTGGCCAGACTCGGGGTGAATCTCATGGCCCTGGGAGGTCAGGCCGGGACCATCGGCCTGGGTACCGGCGCCATGTGGGGCATCACCTTCAGGGATTTCGTGCTGGACCTTTTCGAGGAGCTCACCGGCGGTCGGATATACCACATGTACATCATTCCCGGAGGGGTGAGAAGGGACCTGCCCGAGGGTTTTGAGGGCAGAGTGCTGTCCGTGCTTGACAAGATAGCGAAGCGGCTTCCGGAGATGGACAGGCTGATACTGAACAATTCCGTTTTCATGGACCGCACCGTGGGAGTGGGAGTGGTGGACCCCGGCTGGATAGAGGAGATGGGGCTGACGGGACCTGTGGCGCGGGGCAGCGGATCGGTCCGTGACGTGAGGAAGGACTCACCCTACGAGGCCTATTCACAGCTGGATTTTGAAGCGGTGACCGAGAACGGCTGCGATATCTACTCCAGGACCCTGGTCAGAAGGCGGGAGATAGACCTCAGCATGGAACTCATCAGGCAGCTTCTCCGTTCCATGCCTCCCGGCCCGGTGGCAGCGGAACTGCCCAACCTCACCGGCTGGGAGGTAACTCCGGGAGAGGTCTACACGCGGGTTGAATCTTCCAGGGGTGAATACGGATACTACGTTGTGAGCGACGGAGGGCTTTACCCCAGGAGGGTTCACGTAAGGGGACCCTCCTACGTCCACGGGATCGCTCTTCTCGAGAAGATGCTGGTGGGGGCGAACATAGCCGACGTATCCAACATCATGGTCAGCCTTACCACCTGCCCCCCCGAGATCGAGAGGTGATAATGAAATTCACGAAGATCATCTCACCTTTCCTGGCATGGTCCAGGGTGGCAAGAAAAGCGGACACCATTCCTTATCCGGCGACGAAGAACCCGGGGTCGAACAGATACAGGGGATTTCACACCAACGACCTTGAGAAATGCATCGGCTGCGGCAGGTGCGGGGAGATCTGCCAGAACGAGGCCATAGGAATGGTCCCCGTTGAGGGTGACCTTCCGGAAAAGGGGGATTCAGGGCTGAGACCCCTGGTGGACTACGGCAGATGCTGCTGGTGCGCGCTCTGCGTTGATGTCTGCTCCACCGGCTCCCTCTCCATGTCCAACAGTTACAGCTGGTCCACTTCCAACCCGGACGGTTGCGCGTACGTTCCCGGCAGCGACCGGAAGGCGTGGGACGGGTCAGAAAAGGGATACAGACAGGACAACAGCACTCTTTACTGGGCGGGTTCGAAGCGGGTGGAGATGCCCGTGAGGGATCCCGCGGAGAGGGTGAGGGGTTTCGAAGAAGTGGTGCGGGGTTATTCCAGTGAGCAGGCTGTCGCAGAGGCTTCCCGCTGCATTCAGTGCGGACTCTGCGTGACGGCATGTCCGGTCCGCATGCACATCCCGGACTACATCTCAGCCATAGCCCGAGGGGAACCTGAGGAGGCGGTAAGGCTCTTCCTGGACAACAACCCCCTTCCGGAAATGTGCGGCAGGGTATGCACAAGACAGTGCGAGACCGTATGCGCCATGGGTTATCAGGGGGAATCGATAGCCATCAGGTGGCTGAAACGCTTCGCCTGCGAGGCGGTGAGCTCCCTTTCGGACGCACTGGAGGTCGAAGCCGCCTCCCCAGGCTCCGGCAGGGGCAGCGTAGCCATAATCGGCTCCGGGCCAGCCGGCCTGTCCGCCGCCTACCACCTGGCCAGGCTCGGGTTCGAGGTCCATGTCTTCGAGAAGAACGGTTCAGCGGGGGGAGTGGCCCGGCACGCCATTCCGGAGTACAGGCTCCCGGAGGAGGGGTACCGGAGGCAGATGGAGGTCTTCCATCAGCTGGGAATTCATTTCCATTTCAATTCCCCCGCAGGTCCCGCTGAAGTCAATGAACTGTCCGGAAAGCACGACGCGGTCTTCCTCGCCCCGGGTCTTCAGACCAGTTCCGAATTCAGGATCCCGGGAATCGGGCTGCCCGGCGTTCAGCACGCGCTCTACTTCCTGATGGATGATCCCGAAAAAGGCGGGATCCCGGTTGGCAGGAGGGTCCTGGTGATAGGCGGTGGCAACGTCGCCATGGACACGGCCAGGACATGCAGAAGGCTGGGGTCGGATGTGGTGATATCCTACCGCAGGAGGATCCGGGACATGCCGGCGGACGAGGAAGAGATACGGGAGGCTCTGGAGGAGGGGGTGGAGATACGCGACAGGACCATACCGGAGCGTATAGAGAAAACCGATGACGGACTCCGGTATATCTACATCGAGGCCGAGATGAGGGAAGTTCCGGGGGAAAGCAGGCCGAAGCCTGTCAGAAAGAACGACCTGGAACATGATATCCCCGCCGATTCCATATTCCTGGCCGTAGGCCAGTCCTCCGACCTCTCCCTTCTTCCGGAGGAGATGGCGGAGAACATCGATGTTGAATGGGGAATCATAAAGGTCGACCGGCGCCAGTACACCGGCTTCGGCAACATCTACGCCGGAGGGGACGTTACTCCCGGCCCCTCAGATGTGATATCGGCCATCGCAGACGGCATGAGATTCGCCGCCGCGGTCTCCGGAAAGAACCCCGTGAAGTAGAAATCGGTATAGCTGTACCCTCCGATGACTATTCCCAGTCCACCCGGGAAGGGACCTAACGGCTCAGCTCGCTGCAGGATACGAAAACCTCGACCGGCCCGTAGACGTAGGCGGCAACCTGGTACGGCGGGAACATGACCCTGTAGCCGGCAATGCCGCCCGTCTCGTCCGGGACCGGCAGAAGGCTGTGGTAGTTCTCCACAGAAGCGGACGCGCCTTCCTCTATCCAGCCGTCGTGGTCGAGCATTCCGTTGAGCCGCTCCATGACCACCCCGGCGAAGGCCCGGAATTCCTCCTCTCCCCCCAGAAGCTCCACCGGGCCCGGGAAGGAATCTGTCTCCAGGTCATACACGAAGGTTCTGGTCCAGCTGTTCCCGTGGGCCCCTCCGGAGTACTCCCAGGTCCCGGCGGTGACGCATACCATACCCGAGGGCGAGGGCTCATGGGTGAAATTGATCTCCATGTTCCAGTCGACGTTATTGAAGCTGTCGCTGTAGTACTCCCGGAAATTCTCCCTGAACTCCGCGGTCTGCCCGCAAGCGTAGCGCTGAAGCTCCTCGGCCACTGCCTCTATCTCGAGGACGGCGGCGGGACAGCTTACGGTGATGGAATATCCCTCGCCGCTCTCGGTCCAGACACTGTCCGTGCCGGAGGCCGGCGCGGCCGCGGTCAGCGCAGCCAGCAGAAATATCATGCAGGTCCCCTTTCCTACCTGACCGGTTCCCCGTCCAGGTCCAGGCGTTCGGCGGCTATCGGATTGCCGTTGCCGTCGTATATGAACCGCTCGATGTGATAGCCGCGGGATGAGGTCCCCGGTTCTCCCGTGGGCTCCCATATCCGCAGTTCCATTCTCCTTGCGTGGTCACCGTAGGTGTATGTGTACCTGTGTACGCCGACGGGATCCCTGGCCGGTTCGCCCTCCGAGTCCCAGTAGCTTATCTCCGTGACGCTGCCAAGAGAATCGTGGAACATCACGGTCCTGGCGACTCCAGCCACCTCGACCGGCTCTCCCAGGGGGTCCAGCCTGGTGACCGCGGTCCTGAGCATGGTGTCGTCGTACTCCCTTCTGGTGTTCCACACACCTCCCGGAGCCACGGGTTCGCCTTCGGCGTCGAAGCTTTTCATTTCCAGTATCCTGCCGTACCTGTCGTAGGTGAATTCGCCGCTGTGGGCCCCCTGTCTGTTCTCGGCCGGATCACCGTCGGGGCCCAGCATGGTGTAGCCCAGCGTGAGGCCGTCGTCCGATATCTCGTAGGTCTGCCATCCGGGGTAGGCGGGGTCTACAACGGGAATGCCCTGCAGATCCAGCCTTTTTCTCTCGATGATGTTCCCGCTGCCGTCGTAGGACATCTCGAGGCGGAAGACATTTCCTCCCAGCGGAACCATGTCGCCGCCGGGGTCTCTCATCTCCAGGGCGAGGGGATTGTCATCATCATCCAGAAGGTAACGGTTGGTGAATATCTCCGGTCCCCGCGCCGGTTCACCGGAGGAGTCGCGCAGCACTCGGCTGTACCAGTTCCCGCTGTCGGGCTCGAAGCTGATGCTCCACACCCCCTCGTCCATGGGGACGGGCTCCTGCCCCTCTCCCAGGAAGGTAAGCACGGTTGTTTCGATTTCCGGGTCCCGGGTTACGCTGTATCCCCGAATGCCCTGCATGGAGAAGGGGGTCCCGTCAGCGTAATGAAAGGTTATGGTCTCGATATTGCCGTCATAGGCAAACCTGAGCAGGGGCGGATGCTCCGCCACGGCCACATTGTCGCTCCTCCTCCCCCTCCAGAAACCGGCCGCCTCGGTAACCCTGCCTTCCTCATCCCTGGTAACGCCGACCGCGGGAATTCCAAGGGCCGTTTCCCAGTCCACCGGGTTCATCGGCCGCAGGCGCCAGTCCGGAGTGAACCTGGCGGACCTGTACATCTCCACGCCGGGGTCGTCCGGCGGAACGAAACGGCTTCTCGAGGTTTCGACAGTATCCCCGCCGGGGTCGGAGCCGCACGAGGCGGCGACGCATAGAGCCGCGAGGAACAGAAATATCCTTTTCATGGCAATAATTCTCCGGTTCAGGCTTATCGATATTCCAAAAGTCATCATCTTCATTATAGGCAGCGTTCGTTTTCGAGACAAGAACTTGTTCCCGCCTCGTCTTTTTCTTCCGGCCGCCGAGGAAGTCCATCTCCCCCCGCGGGCGGGCGGAGGTTATACTAAAAGGCGGAACAGGGACGATCGAGTTCTTCCACAGCACAGCCGGAATGGGGTTGAAGCAATGAAATGCACAATGTTGTCACTGCTGCTGTCCGTAGCCGCCGCCACGGCACTGCCCGATATGGCCGTGCATCAGGAGGGCTCCAGCGACATGCTGATGAGCATCGATGACAGCGGGAATCTATACGAACTGACGGACGACGGCTGGGTGACGCTTGGCGATCCGTGCCCCGGCCGGGGACCCTTCCGTCTGCAGCTGCTGAGGAGCGAAGGTATGGATGAGGTCGTCTTCATCTTCGTTTTCGACTCCGGCGGCAATCTATTCCAGACGGACGGTTCGGTATGGACGGTCATCGATAACGCCGAGGAAGCGTACGTGGAACCCTGTCTGGGGAGCATCTTCAAATTCACGGAGGATTCCTTCAGCACAATGGTCCTGGATGCATCCGGCGTCATATACCTGCATTCCACGGAGGCTGAAACGTATATAACGCCCTTTGATACCTTCCCCCGCATGCCGGTCAGGGATATGGATGTCTACTACCTCGATGAGAGCGAAACACTGATCCCCATGATCCTCGGTTCCGACGGCCGTTTCCACCTCTATATCAATGAGGAATGGCAGGCGGCGGATATGCCGGAAAGCAATTTGGACATCCGGCGCGTGGAGGCCATCGTGAACGCCGATACAGGTTTGATATCGCTTATCGGGGTTGATGGGGCAGGCAACCTGTACCACAGTGACCAGACCGGAGACTGCGTCCCCTCCGACCATCCCCCCTGCCCCGGAGAGGGACCCTGGAAGTTATCGAAGGTCTACCTGGCCGAGGACGATATGAGCATCATGTGTCTCGACCCCCATGGCGTCCTGCACCTTTCGGTCTACGGGGAATGGACACGGCTCGCCGAAGGATTCGCGGCCGTGGAGAACTGATCCTGTCACCCTCCGTTAGTTTCTTCGCTTGATTAGTGCAGTGGCATGAGAATGCTCACGCTGCACGAAGCCGCCCGCACGGAGCGGGCGGCTAACTGTTTCTTTCAGGTCCGGGGCCTTACCTTATCATCAGCATCCTGCCGGTGATGGACGCGTCGCCTGCCGTCAGGCGGCAGAAGTACACTCCCGGCGAGGCAATGGTCCCGCCGGCTGTCCGGCCGTCCCACTGAACAGAGTTCTCGCCCTCGGAGAAGGTCTGCCCATCGGCCAGGGTCCGGACCAGCCGCCCGGCCGTGTTGTAGATGGAAATGTTCACCGGAGCGCTCTGAGTGAGGGTGAAGCTGATGGCGGTTCCGGCGCTGAAGGGGTTGGGAGAACTGCTCAGCGCAGCGGGACCGGCGTATGCACAGTCACCGTCGATGCCGGTGGAGTTGGAGAACCAGTCGTACATCACCCTGTAGTTGTTCGAGTAATCGGTGTATATCACCGCGGAATACAATCCGCCTGTTGACATCCATCCCGCGCAGGACGGCCAGAGACCGGTGACTGGGAAATCGTTGATCCTGTCGGGGTCGCTGAAGGAGGAAGGATCGTAGTAGGCTGCCCATGCGAACATGACCGAGTCCCCCGGGTCCGAGTTGTAGGAAAGCGTGACCGAACCTGTTGATTTACTGCTTCTCAGCGAACCCATGTTCTGGTCATCGTCGGCCGGATAGAAGATATCCCCGTAGGTCCAGCTGTCTCCGCTGTTGGTGCTGTAGTAGAAGCCGAGGTTATCGTAGTCGGCAAACTCGTAGGTTGTGATTATCCATCCTTCCTGCGGGCTGCTTCGGCTGAACGCGATGTCCGGATTGTGCAGACCCGGGGCCGCGGTGTTGCTTACCTGCTGGGAGCCCGCCCAGTTCAAGCCGTAATCGGTGCTTCTCTTTATTCGGACCTGGGGCGTGGCCGTGAGGCGGTCGTCGGCGAACGCCACTCCCACGGTACCATTGATGCCGGCCGCTATGGCCGGATATCCCGTAACCTCGGTATCGAAGAAAAGCTGCTGGTCGCTGACCCACCCGCTTCCGTCAAGGGCGTTCCTGGCAGCCCGGACATTATTGGTGCCTCCGGGAACGTAGGTGGCGTACAGCCAGGCCCCGCTGCCAATATCGGCATCCAGGTCGGCGAAACTCACCGGATCGGAAGTTATGCCCTCGTACATGGATTCGGACTGGTCCGGCGTCATCCTGCGAATCCTGAGACCCATGTTGCTGATGTACATCATGCAGACCCAGGTCTGTCCGCCGGAATCGATGGCTACCCGTATCTTGGGATTGGATACCGCACCGGTGGAGCTGTAGGTGGCCCTCCAGAAGTCCCAGGTCTCTCCCCCGTCCTGCGACCGGTAGACTATAATGCTGTCGTTGGTGGCATGGTAGGTATCCAGCATGGCGTAGAGATCACCGGTGTTCTCGTCGATATCGAAATCCTGCCCGGTTCCCGTTTCCCCGGGAAAGACAATCACATCGTCAGCCCAGTCGAATCCAGGCCATGAAGGGTCTCCCTCGTCCCTTCCGGCAAGCGCCCTCTCCACCGGGGGTATCCAGGGGGAACCCGGGTCCTCGTCGGACATTGTCTCTATCACGGTGCCGCCGGATACGGTGGCAATGGTACCCTCAGGGTTGTCCAGGAGCTCGCTTGATTCCGCGATCGGGCCCTCTGGAATCTCGATCCCGAGATCTTCGGTTGTGCCTTCGTAGACCGTACCGAACAGTAGGCCGGTCGCAAGAAGAGCTGTCAGTATTGGTTTCATGAATATCCCTCTCTTTCTGCTGGACTGTGCGGTCCAGCGCCCCTTATCAGGCACTATCGCCTGAGCTGTGAACATATATCAGCGCTATTTCGTTTTCAAGTACGAATATCCCCCCCCGGGCAGAGGTGCCGTATGCAGCCGGAGCCAGGAGTGCGTTCCATTCAGTTTTTGACAGGGAAATATGCATAAGATATTATCAGTAAAATGGGGAGTCGGAAGCACAGTGAGGGAAAATGACTTGTCTATCGGGAACAGCGGTATCTTCGAGGTCAGACCAGGACTCATCATCACTGCCCGCATTCATCGGGAAGCGGGGCATTCTGGTGTTTCTGCTGCTCCTGGTAATCCCGCTTTCAGCCGGTAGTCTTTTCGCAGGATCCCGGATTGTTCGAGTCGGTATCTATCAGAACGAACCCAAGATTCACCTCAGCGAAGAGGGCGAGCCGTCCGGGTTCATGGTGGAGCTCCTGGAAGCGGTCGCTGATGAGGAGGACTGGAGCCTGGACTGGGTTCCCGGGGAATGGCCCCGCCTAATGGACTCTCTCACCATGGGCAGGATCGACATTCTTCCGGATGTGGCCTTCTCCGGGGAGAGAAGCCAGTACCTCGATTTTCATCCCACACCGGCCGCCGAGAGCTGGTCGCAGGTCTACACGGCATCCAGCATCGGCTCCCTGGCCGACCTTCACGGAAAAAGGATAGCCGTTCTGGAAGGCTCGATCCAGGAGAGTACTTTCCGGCGCCTGGCCAAGGCAATGGACTGCGCAGTCGAGATAATTCCCGTCGATTCATACGAAGAAGCTTTCAGATTGACCCGGGATGGCGAGACCGAAGCCTGCGTCGCTAACCATTTCTTCGGAGATACTTTCTACCGCGACTACGGCCTCGTGAAGACCCCGGTCATCTTCGACCCTGTTACCCTTCACTACGCGGTAGCCACGGGCCGCAACCAGGACCTTCTCGCTGCCATCGAGAACAGGTTGAGCGCCTGGAGGGGGGATATCGATTCACCCTATTACAGATTGCTGGGCGAGCTGTACACGCCTGAAAAGGTTCCGTTCATTCCCGCTCACCTGAAGTGGATACTCTACGCCGCCCTGGCCCTCCTGATCGTAGCTGGAGCGGCTGCATTCATCCTGAAATGGCAGGTAAGGGCCAGGACCGCGGGGCTTGCGAAGGCCAATCGCGATGTGAGACGATTCAAGACCGTTTTCGACGAAGCGAATTTCGGCGCCTACATATGTGACCTCGAAGGCAATTTCACATATATGAACCGAGCCTTCGAAAAAATGTACGGCTACAGCGCGGGAGAACTTACCGGAAGGCATATCGGAATGGTGCTGCCCGGGCCGGAGGGAGCTGTACTGAGGGAATTCAAAAAAATTCTCGAGGAACAGAACGGGTTCCAGTCCACGGAAGCCGTCCACCTGAAAAAGGATGGTTCTCTGTTCACCACCCTCACCAACGGCATTCTGATAAGGGACGATGAGGGGAGTCCCCTTTTCGCGGCGGGCACGGCGGTGGACATAACTCCCTTCAAGCAGGCTCAGATGGAGAACGAAAAACTGCAGAATCAGCTTTTTCAGGCGGAGAAGCTGAAATCCCTCGGACGGCTGGCAGGCGGAGTGGCACACGACTTCAACAACGCGCTTCAGGCCATCCTGGGCTACACCGAGATGTCGCTGCATGACTGCTCCGCCGGGAGCGACCTGCACAAGAGCCTCGTGGAGATAAGGAAAGCCGCGCTGCATTCGGCTGAACTCACCGGCCAGCTTCTGGCCTTCGCGCGCAAGCAGGACATCAACCCCAGGCCCATCGACCTGAACGGTACGGTGGAGAACATGCTCAATATGCTCAGACAGCTGCTGGGAGAGCACGTCAAACTCCGGTTTATTCCCGAAGTGCACATCTGCCGCGTACTGATGGACCCTGTCCAGGTCAGCCAGATACTGGTGAACCTGGTGGTGAACGCCAGGGACGCAATCGAAGGGAGCGGAACGGTAACAATTCAAACTTCGGAAGTAACGGTGGCCGAGGGGGATCATGAACTTCTGGAGAAAGGGCCGGGCAGATACGCCCGGATACTGGTAAGCGACACGGGAAAGGGGATGGACAGCCGGACGATGAATTCCATCTTCGATCCGTTCTACACTACGAAGGATGTGGGGAGGGGAACGGGACTCGGGCTCGCCAGCGTGTTCGGCTCGGTGAAGCAGAACGGAGGTTTCATCGAAGTATCCAGCACTCCGGGTGAAGGAAGCGAGTTCAGGATATACATCCCCTGCTGTGAGGACCGGCATGCGGATAACGAATCGGACCGGGAGCCTGACCCGCAGAGTCCTGCGGACGAAGATACCGTAATGGTTGTCGATGATGACAGCTCAATTCTGGGAGTTGCGTCCGGAATGCTTCAGATGCTGGGATACAGTGTCATAACGGCGATATCTCCTGAAGAGGGACTTCGAACCGCGGAAGACCATTCCGCTCAAATATCCGTACTTATCACGGACAAGGGTATGCCCGGCATGACCGGTGAGGATTTCGCCGGACATTTCCGGACCATTCATCCCGAGACGGCCATTATCTACATGTCGGGGTATTCCAGCGACGTCATTCCTTCCTCCGGGGCAGCCCCGAAGGGGAGCTTCCTTCAGAAACCGTTCTCCATGAGATCCCTCTCTGAAGCCGTCAGGAACGCGCTGAACTCCCGGTAGACGGGGGGGCGTGACCGCTGACCCTACCGCCAGCGCGGATTCAATCTCTCAAGGATACATGGCTTTCAGCTGTACAGAGCGGAATGCACCTTTGCGGAGAGTTCGCGAAGCGTGAATGGTTTCTGTATGAAGTTCAATCCGTCATCGAGCACTCCGTGATGAGCCACTACATCTGCGGTATAGCCCGACATGAAGAGCAGTTTGAGTTCCGGATACAGTTCCTGAAGGCGATCCGCCAGCTCCCGGCCGTTCATTCCGGGCATGACGATGTCCGTTATCAGGAGATCGATCCTGCCGGTATGTTCCCGGACCATTTCTATGGTTTCATCCGGCGTGCCTGTGGAGATGACCTCATAACCCAGCTTCCTCAGCATTAACTCGCCCATGTCCCTTATAGCCGGCTCGTCTTCCACCAGAAGCAGGATTTCTCCCTTTCCTGTTATCATGTCCTCCCCGTCGCTCCGTGAAATATCGTCTGGGCTGCCTTCGTACCTGGGGAGGTATATCCTGAAAACGGTTCCCCTGCCGGGTTCGCTGCTGACATCTATGAAACCATCGTTCTGCCTGACTATCCCGTAGACGGTGGCCAGGCCGAGGCCGGTGCCGGAACCGGTGTCCTTCGTAGTGTAGAAGGGTTCGAACACGTTCTGCATGAGTTCGCGTTTCATTCCCCTTCCGGTGTCTCCCACCGAAAGCATCACGTAATTCCCCGGGCTGGCATCCTGGTGGTCTGCGGCGCGATCCTTATCCATGGTTACATTGGCGGTCTCGATGGTCACCTTCCCCACTCCATGGATCGCGTCCCTGGCGTTGACACAGAGATTTGCCAGGATCTGGTCCACCTGCGTGGGATCGATCATCACCGGCCATACACTGCGGGCGGGGCACCATACAAGATCGATGTCCTCTCCAATGAGCTGTCTGAGCATTCGCAGCATGGCCTCCAGGGTATCGTTTATGTCAAGCACTTTCGGTTCCACGGTCTGTTTCCGCGCGAAGGCCAGAAGCTGTCTGGTGATGTCCGCGGAGCGTTTCGCCGCGCTCAGCACTTCGGTGAGGTCGGCGTGAAGGGCGCTGCTCGGATCCGTCCTGTTGAGGGCCATCTCGGTATAGCCCATGATGACGCTCAGCATGTTGTTGTAATCGTGCGCCACACCTCCGGCCAGCCGGCCGACCGATTCCATCTTCTGCGCGTGCTCCAGCATCGCCGATACCCTGAGCTGTTCGGTAATATCCCGCTTGACCGCCGCGTAATGCGTTATCTTCCCTGAGGGGTCACGCACCGGGGAGATGACAGCTTCCTCGGTGTACAGCTTTCCGTCCTTCCTTCTGTTGACGAAGCGACCGGTCCACGTATTCCCCTCGGTGAGAGTGTTCCACAGTTCCCTGTAAAATTCCTCATCATGCTCACCGCTTTTCAGGATCCTGGGGTTGCTGCCCACAGCCTCCTCCCTGCGGTATCCTGTAACCTCTTCGAATGCTGGGTTTACATAGAGTATGGTCCCATCGGTATCGGTGATGACGAACACTTCCGCCGCCTGTTCCACAGCCGACATCAGCCGGGCCATCTCCTTCTCCGCTGTCACCCGCTCGGTAATGTCGCGCGTAACTCCCTGAAGCACGATTGGATCGCCTGCCTCCGAACAGATGACTTTACCGGTTATCTCCACCTGAATGACCGAACCGTCGCGTCTGACCATTTCCGCGGTGAAGGGCGCTCTCTCGAATTCCTCCGGGTCTGCCAGCGCCTCCGCGATCTCACCGGCCATCACGGCGAAGTTTTCCTCATCGCAGTAATCGCTCAGGCGTGTACCTATGATCTCTTCGGGTGAGTACCCCAGAAGATCTTCAACCGCCGGGTTTATGTACTGGAATACACCGTCGAGGGAAAGACGCCAGATGCAGTCCACCGTGTTGTCCGCCAGAAGGCGGTACTTTTCTTCGCTGCTGCGAAGAGCTTCCTCCGCCTCCCGCTGCTCGGTAATGTCCTGGAACGAACCGTACAGCCGCGATGCCCTCCGCCCCGGTTCCTTGTCCGCATGGCCGCGGATCCTGCACAGTCTTCCTGAACCGTCCGGCCGGATCGCATGCAGCTCCAGCTCGTAGGGCGTACCGCTGGCCAGCGCCTCGTTAACAGCTTCGCGGAGCAGCGCCATGTCCTCGGGAGAGTAGATGTTCGGGTGTTCCGCGAAGGAGGGGGCGCCCGAAGATGGATCCCTCCCGAATATCCGGTAAAGTTCTTCGGACCACTTCACCGTATCCGATTCAACATCCCATTCCCAGCTCCCCACGCGGGCTATTCTCTCTGTACGGGCTAGCATTGCCCGGCTTCGTTCCAGTTCCTCCTCCGCCTCCTTCCGCTCGATTATGTAACCAAGGTATCCGGCAGCTTTCTGAAGCCGCTTTTTTGCATAGCTCACGATGAAGCCGGGTCTGCTGCGGTAGGCCTCCGATTCCCTGCGAAGGTCCTCAAGGGGCAATCGGTATTCCTTCGACAGCTCCTGGAGCTTTTCCCCGTCGGAAGGAGGGTCGCCGTAGCCGAAGTTAACAGCTCCGACTATCCTGCCGCCGGCTCTTACGGGAAAGGCATACAAATTGATCCCGCCGCTGCACTCGATGTCCACCGGGCCGCCCTCCTCAATGGCCCTCAGGGAGGCGTCCTGCCAGCATGACTCGTGGCAGAGCCATTTCCCGCTGTTCAGAGCCTCTCTGTTGTCGGAGGTCCCGCAGAGGTTCCGCGAGGCGGCGTCCATCATTCTGCACCATCCCGATGAGAACAGTCCAAGAGCGTAGTCCCCGTTTCTCTCATAAATGGCGGCGGAGGTGCCCAGCAAACCCAGGTACTCCGACGTGATGTCGTTCAGCTGCTCCCTGCCCACCGAGTTCAGTATGACCCCATCCTGGTTCAGCCGGCTGAGGTCGCCGTACTCCGGGTCGGGAATATCCTCATCAGCCACTTCACCGGTGAGCATCCATTCGATGTCATGAAGTCGGTTCAGTGTGTCTTTCTGCTCTATGTAAATGCCAAGTTTCAACGAGATGTTCTCGATAAGGTCGGATTCCTCTTTCAGGAAAGGCAGCTCCCGAATGTAGGAAACCTCCACCGAGCCAGCCGTTTCACCGTGGACAGTTATAGGCGATGATATTCTATGCTCCGTCTCCTGAAATTTCCCGGCGGTGTAGCACTCCCCGTTCAGCGTAATGCGCGCGCGAGCCTCTTCCGGATACTGAACCGCCGGAGGGATCATGTTCACGGTGGCCTGCAGGGTATCGCCCACGGGTACCCGGGTACGTTCCAGTATTCCGGACAGTTCGAAGAGGCAGTTCAGCTCCTTGATCCGTTCTTTCAGATTGTTTTCAGTAGCTTTCAGCTGCCGGTTGGAGGCACGAAGCTGCTGCTCGGCCGCCCGAAGCTGCTGGTTCGATGCCTTCAACTGCTGTTCGGCCGCTGTCAGCTGCTGATTCGCCGCCTGCAGGGTGCGGAAGGCTTCGTTCCTGGCCTCCCGCGCGCATATACGTTCGGTGATGTCGTATATAACCTCCACGGTTCCGATTACGGACCCGTTCTCGTCCCTGAGGGGGGCGGACCTCACGTAAAGGGAACCCTGGTCCTCGCTCCAGCCGTCCTGGTTGTACGGAGTCAGTTCGGCCTCTTCCGTCAGACCGGTCTTCAGCGTGGCCGCCTCCGGGCAGCCGGCGCACGGTTTGTCGAGCTTCCAGATGCTGTAGCATTTCTTGCCGGCCAGTTCACTGAGCGGCAGGCCGGCCCTCCTGCAGAATTCACCGTTCGCCCAGAGTATGTTGTGATCCCTGTCATGGGTGGATATCATCACGGGAGCGTCATGGATTACAGAGGCCGTCATATCGCTGCTCATGAGATCAGACCTCCTTCCCTGTACCAGAGTACCCGCTGCGGGGAATCCCCGACAGTGTACATGACCCTGCCGGACATGCAGTCGAGGGTGCATGTCCGCCGCAGACTCCCTCCGGTTTCCATCGCCAGGGGGGTGAGCCCTTCCGCCGCCAGAGTTCTCATCAGGCTCCGTACGATCGCGGGGCCCGGGCTGTCATGGCCCGGCCCGAGTACGTTTCCTCCTCCTACAAGGAACAGGAGGAGATCATTCAGCCCGAAGCTTTCACGTGCCATCAGCCGCATGAGCTCCCCGGTTGCGTTGACAGCGAACCTTGTTGGAAGTCCGCCGTTCCTTCGAGCAGGTATGCAGGCTCCGGGAAGCATCACATGAGCAATCCCTCCAACGCTGGAACTCCGGTCGTACGCCACCAGGGCAACACACGACCCCAGGGCCCCGGCTCTGAGGACCGTGCCTGCCCCTCCCGCTTTGACCTCTCCGGTATCCACGCTGATCTCCATCCCGGACCCGATCTCATGACCACTGCCATCCAGGCAGTGCAACGGAGCCCGAATAGCGGTATCAATGGCCATCGCTTTCTTTTGCACAATGACCTCCAGGGATTGAATGAAAGCAAAGTAAAATAACCTGCGAACTGTTTTTCTACAAGTAGACTCCTGAATAATGGCTGTTTCGAACATCCCATCGCATTGACGAGGGCGGGGAATGATACTATGCTTTGATTGATAGTCAGTTTATTAATTAAAATTGGAGGTAGATTAATGTATTATCTGGCAGGAACCATGTGTGTTCTGCTTCTGCTCTTCGCGCCTGCGGCGCAAGCCAACAGTCCGGAAGACCCAGTCATGGGTTTTCTGAACGCGCTGGCGGAGCTGGACAGCGAACAGGCTGTAACCTACGTCAGCCGGACTTCCCTGGATGACATCGACCAGATACTCAGCATGGTGAAAGCCGTTGACGACCCCAGGGCCATGGCCGCCCAGATAGGCGTGGATGTGGAGGATGGGGTCATCGAGGACATGACCGCGCGGGAATTCCTGGCGGAGCTCCTCAATGAGCCCGGATTCGCCACCATCAACCTTGTGGAACTGGATGTAGTAGATGTGGAAGTTGAAGGCGACAGGGGCGAGGTCATGGTGGTCGGAGCCTACTTCGATGAGGTATCCGATGTCGCCGAAGTGCCGGTGGTCCGGGAAGACGGAACCTGGAAGATCTCCGTCAGGGACTGGATAGGCGGACCGGCGGTGCCTTCTTCGAACTAGCAGATAATGGGTTGTTCAACGAAGGAATGTCCTGATCCGCCTGATCCGGAAACCGGGAGAGGCATTATAGCCCCGCGCTCTCATTGACGGCATATCGATGCTGAGAGTATGCTTTATTTTTGAACGGCATTGGGGGATGCACCGAACGACAGGAGCTGTCTCAAAGGCTTCTCCTGCAAAGGATCGTTATTCAGGTTTGTGCCGGTGGCAGCCGTCACAGGCCTGAATAGCGATTCAGAATGCGGTCGGTGCGGCTGAATTACCACAATCTCGGGAAGGAGAGGGAATGAGATCAGGCAAAGCGCTCACGCTGCTCACCGCGATGATGATGGTACTGGCCTGCGGCGGGACATCCGAGGAAAAGGCCGTCGAAAATTCGTACAACGAGCTCCTGGACGCCATGGAGGCCGCCGACGGCCAGCAGGTCTTCCGGCTTCTCAGCAGCAATACCAGGGGCTTCATGAACAGGCTCGCCTCGGCAATGACCGATGTTGGCGCAGGTGACTACCAGGACGGCGCCGACATGTTCACCGAGTTCCTGCAGGGAGAGGGAATAAGCGGATACGACAGGAACGTGACCTCTGTTACGGTGGAGGGGAATACCGCTGTTCTTCAGACCTCCCAGGAATCGATGGACTTCGTTCTTGAGGATGATGTCTGGAAAGCCGATCTGGAAGGCTTCATCCGCGAGGGCATGGAAGAAACCCTCGAAGGTACCGGAATTACCGTGGACGACATTCTGGAAGGCAACCTGAACCCTGGTCTTATGCCCGTTCCGGAAAACTATACAGTGGGCACCGGCACCGCTCCGGTGACGCTCACCAACGCCCTCGGAGGCTGGGAGATTCACGGCGTGATGATAGATCCCTCATCCGACCCGGAATGGAGCGCCGAAAGGCTCGGTGATGACTACATCCTGGCGGAGGACCAGGCCGTCACCATCATGGTGGAGCCCGGAACTTACGACATCAGGGTGATAGACGAGGACGCCGACACCTACTCGAAATGGGAGGTGGAGATAGGCCCCGACGGCTACGAATGGAACGTGACCCTGTCCGACATGGACTAGATTCGCTTCCTTGCCGGGGGCGGCCGCGGAGCCGCCCCCTTTTCAATTCCGGCCTCATCCCCCGGCCGGACATACCGTTGACGAAGCGCGGTTCAGAACGATCGTTCATGTTCCGCTTGCATGAAGAGACCAAAACCGGCACAGGAGGAATACCGAATGGGAACAGAGATCTACTGGTTCTCGGGAAGCGGCAATTCGCTGCATGTAGCTAAGAGGATAGGGGAAGCTGTCGAGGGCGCGGAACTCATACCCGTTGCCGAAGCGACAGGAGAAGTGGAGGAACTGCCGCGGCAGCTGGGCCTGGTCTTCCCCGTGTATGCATGGGGACCGCCCGCCCTTGTGGCTGAATTCATAGAGAACCTTCCCGCCGGGTCTCCGGACTACGTCTTCGCCGTCGCCACCTGCGGCAGTTCACCCGGGTCCACCATGTCCATAACCGGGAGGAAGCTGGAGAAGAGAGGAATCGTCCTGGACGCCTCAATGACGCTCCGAATGGTGGAGAACTACCCTCCCATGGGCGGCGCGCCGGGGAGCGAAAAACAGGCAGCCGTCCTCGAAGCCGCCGAGAAGGAACTCGACGCCATCGTCGAGAAGGTTGCGGAAGGCTGGCGCGGCAGCTGCGGGAGGAACAACCTGTTCTTCTCACTGCTGGGCAGGGTGGTACACCCTCTTTTCAGCAGGAACGTATCGAAGCAGGCCGGCAGGTTCCGCGCTGACGACAGATGCACTTCGTGCGGATTATGCGTTCAGGTATGCCCGGTGAGGAATATTGAGCTGGACGATGAGGGCCGGCCCATCTGGGGCAACCGCTGCCAGCAGTGCTTCGCATGCTTCCACTGGTGCCCGGAGGAGGCCGTCCAGTTCGGCCGCAGGACGGAGAAGCAGCCCAGGTACCACCATCCCGAAGTGAGCCTGAAAGATATGCTCATCCGCGATGAACCGGATCGGCAGGCCGACCGGTGAGAGCTCCCTGCCCGGCGGTATAACTGCGGCTGCAGGGGCCGATGTTATTTCAGCTTTCGGGACTTCGGGACGCTATCGGGAGTGAAGTCCGACTCCCGGAACAGGGTGTAGCCTACCTCGAAATTCCCGTCCGGGGAGATGTAGAGCTTTTCGAAGGTCACCACGCCCATGCCCTCCTCGAATACCCTCAGCTGGTAGAAGGGGCTGTCGGGCATACTGTAGCGTACGGTGACGGTCCTCTCCCCTACCTCCTCCACCCCGCAGACCAGCCTGACCTCTGAGCCATGCATGTCCACCGCGGTCTGGGACCACCTGTTCCCCTCGGCGATGGGAAGCCTCAGAAGCTCCATCTCCATGAAATCGTTGTCCATGGCCATGGGTGAGCGCTGAACCACGGAGAGCACGCTGTCGGACACCGTGTACTCCAGGCTGATGGAAAAGTCCCCCGTGGCTTCGCCGGCGGACATGTCCTCCACCATTCCGCTCACCCGGTAGACGGTTCCGTCCCCGGTCTCCTCTATCTCATCGAGATGCATCCAGTGGCCGTACTCGGCGAACCCCCAGTAGCGCCATATAAAGCCTTCCTCCTCCGGAAGCAGGTCCTCCAGGGCAAGGTCCCAGGCCTGAAGGGACCCATCGGTTCCGTAACAGACGGACGCAGCCAGCAGAACCGGCAGCAGAATGAACGAAGTTCTCATAATCATACACTCCTTAAACAAAGGTTACCGATGTCAGCGGTCTCACCGAAAATACTTCCCATTTAATCTAACCATGGCCGAGACATATCTCAAAACAGCTTTTCGCAGCTTCCGCCGAATTGAAAGCGGGTCGGATACTCAATGCAGATATTAACATGCATTCGCGGGGGATGTATAGTAACAGTGTTCCGTCCTGTACGATCCGTATACCGGAAGGATTGAGCGAGACATGGCTGCTTCATTGCACCCGGGGGCTGAAGGATGATACTGCTCCGCTTCCTGACCCTTGCCGCCGCGGCGGTCTGGTTACTCGCGGGGTATCTTACAGGAATTATCGCCCTTCCATTGGAGACCTTCCACGGAAGTTTCGAGGAGGAGAGAATAATGGAGAGCCTGGAAGTAGAGGAAGTCCCCCTGAGCGGTGTCCGAATAACAGTGGTGTACGACAACACGTCCTTCGTCGAAGGACTCCGCCCCGACTGGGGTTTCGCCTGCGTAATAGAAGGCCTGGAGAGGAAAATCCTGTTCGATACGGGAGCCGACGGCGAACTGCTCATCGACAACATCACCAGGCTGGCCGGCGACCCCCGGGAGATAGAGGCCGTGTTCCTCTCCCACCGGCACTGGGACCATGTTGACGGCCTGGACCAGCTCCTTGTCGCAGCTCCGGATGTAGAGGTTTTCCTGACCGAATCGTTCCCTGATGACGTCCGCCGGACCGTGACGGACCGCGGGGCGGCCCTGAGGGAGGTCCGGGGACCCGTAGAGGTCTGCCCCGGGGCCTATTCAACGGGGGAGATGAGGGGCGACCCGGAAGAGCAGTCGCTGATGATAACCACGGACCGGGGCGTCCTGGTGATAACCGGCTGCTCCCACCCGGGAATATCCGAAATAGTCAGGCGGGCCCGAGAGCTTGCCGGCCGGGACATTCTTCTCGTAATGGGCGGCTTCCATCTTCGCAGGCGTTCCGAGGAGGAGGTTATGGCCATCATTCGGGACTTCCAGGAAATGGGGGTCCGCTTCGTCGGGCCGTGCCACTGCACCGGCGAGGATCAGATTGGTATGTTCAGCCGGGCATACGGTGATAACT
>JAWOBF010000087.1:0-6891 GCA_046498225.1 Candidatus Aegiribacteria sp. | reverse complement strand
ATTGGGCCAAGACCCGGGAGCAGTTCGGCACGGCATTGGCGCACAAGCAATCGGTCCAGTGGATGATCGCCGACATGACGTCGGAGCTCGTCACGGGAGGCCAGGAAGTCCACCAGCCTTTCCGTTCCGAATTCCTCTTCCGTATCCTTTTTCATGCTCTCGGTAACACCATCGGTGAACAGCATCAGCCTGTCGCCTCCCGCCAGTTCCATGCTGCTGGTCGTGTACGACGCTTCACTGTGAACGCCCAGCACCAGGCCACCCTCGTCAAGCCGCCTGACGTTTCCCTTTCCGTTCACGTGGATGGGCGGGTCGTGCCCGGCGCAGCAGTAGTCCAGTGTTCCCCGGGAGGGGTCAAGGACAGCGTAGAAGAAGGTAATGAACTTGTCGTCCGGCATTCTTCTGCTCATGACCGAATTCAGCCGCTCCACCGTTCCTCCGGCTTTTCTTCCCAGAGTGGGAGCTATGGCGTAGAGGGCGGACTGGAGTCCAGCCATCAGCAGGGCCGCCGCGGTTCCCTTCCCCGCAACGTCTGCTATGGCAATTCCGTACAGGCCGCCGGACAGGCTGAACACATCGTAGTAATCCCCGCCTACCTGACGGCTGGGCACCGATATTCCCGCGATATCCATACCCTGGACCTCAGGAAGCTCACCGGGAAGCAGGCTCTCCTGGATCGACCTGGCGATCGCCAGCTCCTCCCTGTACCTTTCCCTCTCCAGTTCGGTCTCCATCATTCCCGCGTTGTCCACGGCTGCCGCCACCTGCCTCGCGAAGGTCTCCACCAGGGCACGGGTCTCGCTCACGAAACCGAACTGCCGTTGGGTCGATGTATACAGTATTCCGAAGGTCTTTTTCCTGATCCTGATCAGTGAAGCAACCAGGGAACCGGGTACCGGTGAATCATGCGCCGCCAGCCTGGCCGGAGGACTGGAGGGGTAACGGTTGTAGAGCAGGGTTCCCGACCTCTCGAGGCGATCCAGTACCTCCCTGTGCCATTCCCGGGGGAACAGCAGACGGGGGTCGCCTCTGACGGTGGACTGCCAGGGAATGAACTTCCCCCCCTCAATCTTCACCGCCCAGCAGCGGTCGGCTCCTGTAAACCTCCGCCCCATGGTCACGGAGGAGTGCATTATCCTGTCCTCATCGAAGGTGGAATAGATGGACTGACTCAGCCCCTCGATTATTCGAAGCTGGTTGAGCCTCCTGTCCACCAGTCTGGCGGACGGAAGAAGGAAAAGTATCTTAACGAACGCCACGGAACTGAAGATGAGAAGGACAGTGAATACGCATCCTATCAGTGTCCCCAGCGCCAGCGAGCAGACGGTGATGCCTCCCGAGAAGTACACTCTCAGCACCGACTGGGACAGGATCGTGACTCCCAGCGAACCGGCCAGCGCCAGGTATTTCCTCCACCTGTTGAGGTAGTGTATCCATTCGGTCCTGAAGGCGTTTATGAAAGCGAACAGGATAAGCAGAACGTACAGAGGGCTGATGGACAGAATGACATCCGGGTCACCTATGCTGGCGACCGCCGGGTGCAGAAGCCCCTCCTGTCCCGTGGAAATGTAGACTATCCTCAGCGCCAGCACAACCAGCATGACCCTGAACCACAGCAGAGTACGCTTCTTCCTCTCCACCAGCACCAGGTACCTTATCGAGGCGAGTATGGAGACGGAGAACAGTACCGCCGCGACCAGGGCCAGGACCTTCAGAGGATGAAGGGACTCGCTGCGCATCTCTTCGGAGTAGGCTACCGAGTCTTCCCCGAATACATTGGACCCGGCATAGACGGTCCTGATGAAGACCTCGGCCGTGGCGGAGGTCATCTCCCCCAGCGTTCCCAGCGTCATTCCAAGCGTCCCTTCCGCATCGAACAGGCCAACGTTCCTTATGGCCCTTCCCCCGGAGGTGGCCAGGCTGTCTATCCTGCTCTGAATGTCCGGGCTGTCCGGGGTCCTGGAGCTGTCCGTCCCACCGGATGAAGAGCTCCCGAATTCGGGCAGCTGTGCCGACAGGGGCTCCGCGGACTCCGGTGAAGGTGGCGGCGCGGGCTGAAGGTACATGGTCAGCCCGAAAACCGCCGCGGTGAATACCATGGCGGAAACAAGCACACTGGTCAGCTGAAGCCTGGATATCAGCCGGATAAGGAAAAGATAGAGCAGCAGCGCGCCCAGGCAGGCGCAGGTTTCCGGAATGTCCGGGACGCCGGGGGAAGTCCTGAAGAAGAAAAGAGGAAGGAAGAGCAGCAGCGCTGCGACGGTAAGGACCGCCCTGACCCTGACGCTACCGGCAAGAGGTTTCAATCATTCCTTTCCGGGCCTCTTGAGACCTGCCAGCACATCCGCGGCCTCAGAGACCATGCAGGGGGTTTCTTCACCGGTGGACATCTCCCTGACCTTGAGCTTCCCGGATGCCGCCTCATCCGGGCCTATGACGGAGGCGAACCGTACGGATTTCCGATGGGCCGTTTTCAGCTGCCTGGACAGGTTCCTGCCGGTGATGTCAAGTTCCACGGCGACTCCCCGGTCTCGCAGGTCTTCCGCCAGTCCAAGGGCGAAGTCCCTCTGGTCTCCCGAGTAGACCGCCAGGAAGAGGTCCGCCGGGTGGGACAGGGGAATACTCTCCGGAATCAGTCCGTATGTCTCCAGGAAGAGCTGAAGGGTAAGTAGGCCGAGGCCGAAACCCACACCGGACACTCTCTGGCCTCCGAACAGCCCCACGAGGTCATCGTACCTTCCGCCTCCGCAAAGTGCCCGTCTGTTCTTTCCGCCGGTATCCATGACCTCGAACACTATTCCGGTGTAGTAATCCAGCCCGCGGACAACACAGGCCTGGAATGCAGCTTCGGATACCCCCGCCCTCTCCAGCATAAGACTGAATTCGCGTATCTCCCGGTAAGCCTCTGTTTCACCGGCATTTTCGAGCAGCCAGGGTGAATCCAGGCGGCTGCAGGATGCGAAGGCTATTACGCTTTCGGCAAGGGAAGGATCATCCATCTGTGTCCGGGCCCACTCCTCCCAGTCGCCTGCCTTCATTCTATCCCTCTTGTCGATTATCGAGTAGGCCAGCGCCGTCTGCTCCGGGTCCAGACCGAGGCTCTCCAGCACCGCGGAGGCCAGTTTCCTGCTGGAGTAACGGATCTCGTACTGTTCAGCCGAGGCCCCCAGGCCGTTCATTACCCTCCTGAGCACCAGCAGCACGTCCAGCTCCGCCTCCAGTCCGTCCACCCCGAGTATGTCCAGGTTGAACTGGGTGAACTCCCGCACCCTGCCCCTCTGCGGATTCTCGTACCTGTAACAGACGGGAAAGGACATCCAGCGGACCGGGTATATGAGTTCTCCCGAAGAGGCCACCATTCTGGCCAGGGAGGGTGTGAGCTCCGGTCTCATGATGAGTTCCCTGCCGCCCTTGTCGATGAAGTTATAGCTCTGCTCCGCCGCGAGCTCGCTGCCGGACTTGGCCGCGAAAAGCTCCAGAGGCTCCAGGACCGGGGCCTCGTACTCCTCGAAGCCGTAAAGCCTTCCCGCGTCGGCCAGCTTGCCGGTGATGTAGTCCTCCACCCTCTTCTCCCCGGGCATCAGCTGCCGCATGCCCTTCAGGGGTTTTCTGCTCAGTGACATATAACTCCTCTTTGAAAAAATGCCTCCGGGACAGGACTATTCTGTGTAAACACGCGGGAAATTTCAAGTGCGATGGCCGGAGCGGGCGGACGTTTACCTGAATATCAGTGTATAGCATATTCTGCAAGTGTGTTACTCATTCGAGAGGATGCCACCATGAAAATAATCCTGATCCTTGCCGGAGCATTGACACTTCTCCTATTCTTCAGCGGCTGCGAGAACAATCCCTTCGACCCCGACGGCTGGTCGACGGAAACCTGCCAGGATTTCACTCTGAGATGGCGGGTAAGCGGCAGCGACCTCCAGGTGGAGCTGGAGGGACCGTCCACCGGATGGGTGGCGGTGGGTTTCGCGGGGTCCTACATGATGCATGACGCCAACATCATAGTCGGAGCCGTGAGCGGCTCTTCGGTCAACATAAGGGACGATTTCGGAATTGACGCCAACACCCACGTATCCGACAGCGACCTCCAGGGCGGCCAGCAGAACGTATGGGACAAGTCCGGAAGCCAGGACTCCGAATCAACCACCATTTCCTTCACCACGCCGCTGGATTCGGGGGACCTCTACGACAACGTCCTTTCCCAGGGACAATCCTGCAGTGTGGTATTCGTATGCGGGGAGGACGGCGACGACAATCTCGATTCCGGCAGCAGAACCATAGTGAATACCTCGATAACCATCTGAAGAGGAGATGAAAAAGGCATGAGCGAAGGATTTGAACGGGTAGAACCGGCGGAAATAGCGGACAACGTATTTGAACTGATAGCCCGGGACTGGTTCCTGCTCACGGCGGGAACGCCATCCGGGGGTTACAACACCATGACAGCCAGCTGGGGCGGTCTGGGAGAGCTTTGGAACCGAAAGGTCTCCTTCGTTTTCGTGAGACCTCAGAGGCACACCTGGAAATTCATGGAGAAGAACGGCCTCTTTACAATGAGCTTCTTCCGGGAGGAGTACAGGGAAGCACTGAAGTACTGCGGCAGCCACTCCGGCAGGGACGTGGACAAGGAGAAACAGACCGGTCTCACCCCCTTCCAGCCGCGCGAGGGCGCTGCAGCTTTCCGGGAGGCCAGGCTTGTCCTGGTCTGCAGGAAGCTGTACCACCAGGACCTCAGGCCTGACAATTTCCTCGAAAACTGGATAGATGAGCTTTATCCGGAGAAGGGCTACCACAGAATGTACATCGGAGCCATCGAAGAAATTCTGCTGAGGTAAGCGGGAGCAGCTCCCCGGCTACAAACCCCCCGGGAAAACCGGTTGCGCCTGTAATAAGAATCGGTGAATTACTCATAATCAACCGAAAGTTGCACCATAATACAAATAGGCTTCCTTCCTGGAGAACCCTTTGTTGAGAACATCCCCAATCCAGAGAACCCGGGGATCCTGCTTCGAAAACCCTTCCACCATGACTACCAGTTTCTCCATGGCTTTCTGCATCTTCTCCACCTCTTCAGGGTCCGCATGATCCAGATACATGTCCCACTCAAAAATCCCCATCGCTCCCTGGTCTACAGGTGTAAGAAAACCGAATTCGCCCCGCACCCCGCAGTCATGTGTCAACTCTTTGAATCCTTTATGTATCTCCTCCACCTGCGGGATGTTATCAAGAGGCACGTATAATATGGTAACTATAAGATGCCCGTCTCTTCCCATCCTGGAGCTCACTATTCTGAATGTATTCAGCCAAAGCATATCGGTAAGCTCGGGGCGGCTGTACAGCTTTTCGTAAAAGGGCTGCAAATCGGGAGCAACCGTCTCGGACAGCTTTTCGGGAGAGGGATCAAGGGCCGCTTCGATAATGGGTAACATTTCGGGCTTTGCTAATATTTCATAGGGTTTTGCTTCACCTTCCATCCCGCGTAAAATCTGAATAAGCCCTTCCTCGCCCAGCGCTGGTATACCCAGTATCAGTGCACTCATTAACTCCTGCTCAAGAACCACCGGAGCCATTTCTCTGGCCGCATCCAAGTGATGTTTGTTTCCAAGAACTACCACAAGATATTCTATGCCCAGCTCCTTATGGAAAACATTCCGCAGGGTTTCGGCCAGTTCAGAGGTTGGTGATATAAAAGTACTGAGGTATTCTTCCCCGAGTACTCCGATGCCAAGCCCGATATGCCGCTTGTTCAGTTTTTCCGCGTAGCTGATAGCCGATTGCATATCTGAAAACGGTACCGCTATCGCCGATTCATCCTCCACAAGAGGATGGAGCTTAACCACAGCCTGCGTACATATTCCCTGAACAGGAGGCTCAGTTTTACTGAATCCGTAAAGGTTGGGAGCGTCCGTTTGTGAAAGGGCAAAAACACTCCCCTCCTCTGAAACGAATTCCGCATCGATAAGGTTGTCCGCCCCTGTTCCGTAAGAACTTGAGAATAAAGAAAACAACCCCGAACACATAATATTGGCGCAATACAGTGCCGAAGGCTCAGCAGCATTTACCCGGTATCCGCGTGCTACAGCTTCCTTCTGAAGCTCAAACGCACTTATACCCGCACCAATAGTAACTGCACGGTTACTGGTATCAAACTCCATCTTCTTCATTCTCGTGGTATCAATTATAAGCCCTGACCCTAATACGAAACCCATTGCAGAGGAACCATTTCCTCTTATAGTGTACTCCACCCCTTCTCGCCGGCAAAGTTTTACAATTTCGCTTACCTGCTGCGTATCACTCGGAACAACCGCATATCCGGGCATCGTCTCGAATGAATTCGGGCATGGATCGTTTGCGTAAGCTATTAGATGGCCAGGATCGTTGGTGGCATATTTGTCACCGGTTATGGACCTGAGCTCATTCAGAAATTCATCGGAAGGAACCTCCACAGGATCATTCGACAGAAGATAATCGTCAAGATAACTCTTCAATGTTTGAAATACGCCAAAGGGCCTGAGTTCAGTTACAAAATAGCACTGGGTATCGCAGATGCCACAGAGGGCACATTCATTCGCCACATCCACAAGTCCGGTTGTAACAGGAATCCTGTTTTCCAATACAGCAGCGGTTATATCCATCATTCCCTGGGGGTAGAACGAAACGAAATGGTTTTTTCTGCCCGACGGGCATACGCCTGTTCCCAGAAAATCTACTTTACACATTGAATAGTGCCTGCAACGGCTGGCTGTATGCAGGGTCTCACTTGTACTGTTTTGCACATGTTTGCTATTATTTAATTTACGCACAATTTCTCCTTGTATATTTTACCGATTCAGCAACCTGAATTGAAAATCTGCAGAGCTTCCTACACCCTCACCATCTTGATTA
>JAWOBF010000058.1:0-50003 GCA_046498225.1 Candidatus Aegiribacteria sp. | reverse complement strand
ATGTATATCCTCATCCTCTGCAGTCTGTCGGCGGCTTCCTGAAGGTCGTACATGTACTGCTGGGCCAGGGTACCCTCTATGATGGGCTTGGTCCCTATATGGGCGTCGGCGCACAGCATTCTCTCGGTGAGCTTGCTGCTGGACATCTCCAGACTGAATATGGCTACCGCCCTGTCGGTCTCCCGGGCAATGTGGGCCGCCATGTTGAGAGCCATGCTGGTCTTTCCCACACCCGGCCTGGCCGCGAGTATTATCAGCTCTCCCGGATGGAAGCCGGTGGTCATCTTGTCCAGAGCGGTGAAACCGGTGGGAAGACCGGTGACGAACCCCTTGGTGTTCCTCAGCTTCTCCAGTTCCTCGATGGCCCTGGAGACCAGCTGGGAAATGGGCTTGAACTCACCTGTGTTGCTGGATTCCGTGATGGCCATTATCTTGCTTGCCGCGGTATCCAGGATCTTCTGCACGTCATCGGTCCCTTCCAGGACCTCGTTTATGTTCTCCCTGCTCACCTTGAGGAGCTGCCTGAGCATAGCCTTGTTCCTGATTATCCGCACGTACTCCAGCACGTTGGACAACAGCGGGATATCATCGGTAAGCGAGGCCAGGTAATCGATGCCGCCGGCCTCCTCCAGCTCCTTCTTCCTTGAAAGTTCCTCGCTCACGGTAACCATGTCGATGACGCTGTTCCTTGAATCCAGCTCCCTGCAGGCCTGGAATATCATCCGGTGTTTCCTGTCGAAGAAATCCGGCGTGTTCAGGGCATCCAGGGATTCCACCGCCAGTTCCTGGTCCAGCAGCATGGCTCCCAGAACGCTCTTTTCGGCGTCGGGGCTGTGGGGTGGTCTGTGACCCCTGGAGTCGGTCATGGTCCGTTCCCTCCGGTCCCGGGAAGACCCAGCCGGTCCAGCAGCGCTTTCAGTTTCTTCATGTCCTCCCATACCGGTCTCTTGAGCGCCGCTGTTCTCAGCAGCGCCGCGGGATGATAGGTGGGAAGCACCGGAACGTCACCGTAACGATGAATGGCCCCCCGGAGCTTTCCGATACCCTCGTCGCTTCCGGTCATTGTCCTGCTTGCCGGGGCTCCCAGAGACACTATCACACCCGGTTCCATGATTCTTATCTGTTCCTCCAGTATCCACCAGCATGCCGCGGCCTCATCCCTGGAGGGAGTCCTGTTGCCCGGCGGCCTGCACTTGACGATATTGGTTATGTACACCTTCTCCCTGTCCAGATCTATGGCCGCCAGTATTCTGTCCAGAAGCTGGCCGGCCCTTCCCACGAAGGGTTTTCCCTGCTTGTCCTCGTTCGCACCCGGCGCCTCGCCGACGAACAGTATTCCGGACGAAGGGCTGCCGTCACCGAAAACGATGGAGTTCCTCTCCTGACAAAGCCTGCAACCGCGGCAGTCGCCCACCCGGGTCTCCAGGGCCTTCAGCTCGTCATGAATGCTCCGGGACCCGGTGGAGGGAACTTCATCTCCGCCTGCCCCCTTCAGTTCCTCGATCCATTCAGGCAGCACGAAAAGGTCGTCCAGGCCGAAACTGGCCACGGAGTTCCACAGCGGGTCGGACCTGCCTCCGGCGTGTTCTCTCTTCTTCCGCTCACTCATTCTTCACCGTTCCCTGCCAGATATTCGCCCATTGCGGCGGCCAGGATGTGGGCAATATACCTTTTCGAGGCAGGTTCCACGCTCAAGCTGCTCCCGTCGGCGAACAGCAGTTCCCCCAGGTTGGCCGGGCCCTCCATGCCGTACCCTTCCCTGTCACCGGGGTTGAGGAAGATAGCGGCAGCACCCTTCCTCTTCAGTTTCCTCATGGCGCGTTCCCTCCCTCCGGGGCCGAACTCCAGGGCGAACGCCAGAACGGGGCACATGCCCGGGGAAGTCCCCCTCAGTGTTCCCAGTATATCGGGGGTGGGGTTCAGCTTCAGGTCAAGCGGGGCATTCCGTTCCATCTTTCCCGGGAACCTGGAGGATGGAGCGAAATCCGCCACTGCCGCGGCCATGACCAGCAGTTCAGCTTTCCCTATCCTTCCGTCGAGTGCCAGCAGCATCTCATCCGCCGACCCCACCATAACAGTTTCAACACCCGGGGGGGGAGGAAAGCAGGCGGGACCGCTTACGCAGAGCACATCCGCGCCTGCGTCCCTGAAGGCCTGCGCCAGGCTCCTGCCCATCAGCCCGCTGGAGCGGTTGGAGAGGAAGCGGACGTCATCCACCGGTTCCCTTGTGGGCCCGGAAGTGACTATGACCCTTCTTCCCTTCCAGAACTCCAGTCCCCTGAACCTTTCCGGGGAGAGTTTCATGGCTTCGGGAGGGAAGGCCATGCCGTCCAGCTCCAGGAGCCGGCTGCTGTATATGGATTCCACCCGCTTCATGGAGGTTTCCAGCTCATCGTTTCTGACGAAGTAATCGAAAGAGCCTATCCACCCTGTCTCCCGGGCCGCGGCAGCCATTCTGGATGCCACCGTTTCCGGGTCGTCTGTATTCCTGGTTTTGAGCCTGCCGGCGAGAACTTCCGGGTCGGGCGGAAGGATGAATATCAGCACCGACCAGGGGAAGGCTTCCTTCACCTGAAGAGCCCCCTGGACGTCTATGTCCAGGATGACGCTGCGTCCGGCATGCAGCTGGTCAGCCACCCATTGTCTGCGGGTCCCGTAGAGATGTCCGTGCACTTCCGCATGCTCCAGGAAATGCCCCGCCGCCAGCTCCGCCCGGAACTCCTCCTCCGTCATGAAGAAGTAGTCAACGCCGTTCCGTTCGGATCCCCTGGAGCACCGGGTGGTGGCGGAGACAGAAAATACGGCCTCCTCGAAGGTATCCACCAGGTGATGGGCCAGTGTGGTCTTGCCGGCTCCCGAGGGACCGGCCAGTACGAACAGCTTTCCGGTGGAGCTACTCGACATTCGCCGCCTGTTCCTTCAGGGAGGCGAGTATGCTCTTCATCTGGACGATATCCACCGAGAGCTCCGCGTCGTCCACCTTGGCGCCCATGGTATTCAGTTCCCGATGCATCTCCTGCAGTATGAATTCCAGCTTCCTTCCCACCGGCTGCTCGATGAGTTCCAGGGTTTCCATGGCGTGGTCCGAATGGCTGAGGAGCCTCTGCAGCTCCTCCGTGGCGTCGCTCCTGTCGGCGATAAGCGCCAGTTCCTGAAGCATCCTGTCCTGATCCAGTGTTATATCGGAGGCCAGCTCCGCCACCCGTTCCTTCAGCCTCCGGAATCTCCTGCCGGCTGAGGCCTTCTGAGCCTCCATCACCGGAATGGCCAGCTGCCTGATGGATTCCAGGCCCTCCCGGAACACCTTTTCCAGCCCCAGGCCCTCCGCCGCCCTGGTCCGCTGCAGCTTCTGGAGCGCCTGATCAAGTACGGTCTCGAAGGTTTCGGATAGCTCCGAGGAGTCCACTCCGGAAATGTCCGCGCTCTCCATCACGCCGGGCAGCCTCAGCAGGTCCGCCACCGGGATATCTCCCCCGGCGCCCAGCTCCTTCTTCAGCTTTTCGGCGGCCGCCAGGTAGGCCCTGCCGGCGTCCGTATTGAGAGACAGGCCGCTGCCGTCAGCCCCCACCGCTTCCAGGCTGCAGTCGACCCTTATGCGGCCGCGGCTGAACATGTTCCGGAGTGACCTTCTCACCACCGGGTCCATTTCGGACAGCGTATCCGGAAGTCTCAGTGACATGCTCAGGTTCCTGTGGTTTTCGGACCTTACCTCGACGCTGACGGTGAAAGCCGAGCCCCTGCCGTCAGCACGGCCGAAACCTGTCATTGAGTACATGCGGGGTTCCTTCCGGGTGAGAGGTTATTCAAACAGGGTCATACGGTACGAAGTATATTAATATAATCGATCCGCATCACCAGTAGCCCTGGAAGGGAACGAACTTTGGAAGGTGTATTTCTCAGCGCCCAGGTCCCGCCTCTGGAAGAGCTTATCCTGGGCCGAAGCTGCGAAAAGGTGGGAATGCCGGTGCAGGGCGGACTGGGCATGGTTTTTCCCGACGGAATGCTGGTCCTCTGCGCGAGACCCGACTCTCCCGGGCTCTGGTGGGAGGACCCGGTGAGCATGGCCGACACCGAATCACCCGAGTGGGGGCGGCACATGCAGGGGGCGGAGGTGACCGGCATCCGCCAGCAGGGGGCGGACAGGGTCCTGGAGGTTCTTCTGCGAAGCGGGCTGCTCTACGGTTCTTCCGACGTGAAGGTGGTGTTCGAGGCCACGGGAAGGAACGCCAACCTTATCCTGGTCAGGCTCAGCGACGACAGGATACTGGCCTGCAGGAGGAAGGTGACCTCCGACAGGAGCAGGTACCGCACGGTGGCCCCGGGGCAGCTGTACAGCCCGCCTCCTCCCTCGGGCCTTCCGCCCGGTACATGGACGGATGATCCCGAATTTGCCGAAGCCCTTTCAGCGGACCCGTCTCCCGGCGTGCTGTACCGGAATCTGGAAGGAGTGGGGCCGGTGACCGCCAGGGCCGTTCTGCGGGAGGCGCAGCGGAGGAACGTGCCGGTGATAAGGGTCGTGGGGGAACTGGAGGAAGCTCTCCTTAAGAGGGATTTCCGCCCCTGGGAGGGGCCGGAAGGTCCTCTTCCGGTAAGGCTGGGACCCGGCAGGCCCATCCAGGACCCGCTGGAACCCAGGCTGGAGACGGAGCCCCGGAGCATCAGGGACCACCGCCTGGAACTCTGGAGGTCGATACTCAGAAACAGACTGTCCCTTCTTCGAAGCCGTCTGCGCAAGGTGGAGGCGGCCCTGCAGGGACTGGTCCCTCCGGAGGAGTACAGGACCTGGGGCAATCTTCTCATCTCCATGGAGGACAGTTCCAGGAAGGGGCTTGAAGAGATCGAGCTGACAGACTGGGAGGGAGAAAAACACACAATACCTTTGAAGCCGGCCCGTTCCCTCAGGTCCAACGCTGCCAGGTTCTTCAGGAAGGCTTCCAATACAGGAAGGGAGAGGGAGAGCCTGGAATCCCGCAGGAGCATCACCCTGAAGGAGATACATTCGCTGGAAAGTTCACTGGAGTCATCCGCGGAGCTGGGAGTGGAAGAGCTGGAAAAGCTCATCCGGCAGCATCGAAGAACCGGCGGGAAGGGTAAGGAAGAGGAAAGGCACATACCCCGGAAGGTCCTCAGCGGAGGATGGCGCTGCTTCGCGGGAAGGAACGCCAGGGAGAACGAGGAGGTCACCTTCAGAATAGGAAAACGGGGGGACCTCTGGTTCCACGCGCGTGGCATACCGGGAGCCCACGTGGTCCTGAAGATGGACGGCAGGAAGGATAATCCGCCGGGAGGCGTGATGAGAGAGGCCGCCCTGGAGGCTGCCAGGGGAAGCGGAGCGTCCTCCGGCGTGATACCTGTTGACTACACCAGAGTTCAGTATGTTAATCGCATGAAGAAGGGCAGGACCGGTCAGGTGGTCTATACCAGGGAAAAGACCATTTTCGTCGATATGGACAGACCGCGGTCCGACTGATTCCGGGAGCCGTCAGCCAGGGGGAAGGGACGCCATGAGGAATAAATTCACCGATGAACACATGGAGGTGTTCAGGACAGCCTACCTGTTCAGGTCTCTGGAGCCGGAGCAGCTGGAACTGTTCGTCAACAGGGCCAGGTACGAGGAACATGCCCCGAACAGCGTGATAATCAGGGAGGACGATACCGGTGAGCACCTGTTCCTGATCCTCTCGGGCAAGGTGCGGGTTACCAAGAAGACCTTCGAGGGAATAGAGCAGATCCTGGGCATTCTGGAAACCGGGGATTTCTTCGGCGAAATGGTGCTGCTGGACAGAAAGAGCCGGAGCGCTTCCGTTTTCGCCCATACAAGGGTGGAACTCGCCAAATTCCAGCATTCGGAGGTTTCCGCCATACTGAACGAGCATCCCCGCATAGGGCTGAAGGTCATTCGAGCCTTTTCGGAGGTTATCTCTCTCAGGCTTCGGAACGCCAACGACAAGCTGCGGTCCCTTCCGTTCATCGAGAGGACGTTCTAGCCTTGGCCGACCCGAACGCTCTTCTGGTACGGGCCCGGGAGGTCATCGGCAACAGCTACTCTCCCTATTCCGGCTTCAGGGTGGCCGCGGTCCTGCAGGATGTCCATGGCGAACTGCATACCGGAGTGAACGTGGAGAACTCCTCCTACGGGCTTACCATGTGCGCCGAGAGGGTCGCTCTCTTCCGCGCCGTCTCCGGGGGGATACGGGAATTTTCCTGTCTGCTGATATACTCACCCGACGGCAGGGCCATGCCCTGCGGAGCATGTCTGCAGGTCCTGGCGGAATTCTGCGGAAGTGACTTCCCGGTGATCGTAGCCACCACGGACTCCATGGAGCACTACACCCTCTCCCGCCTGCTCCCCCATCCTTTCCCGGGCGGAGGCTGAAGGCCGGGAACCGTTTCCGCTCTAATCATCACCGAAGGTCATGGACAGTGAAATGCGACCGCGGGGTATGTCCACCGAGAGCACCCTTACCCTCACCCTGTCTCCCGCGGAGACCAGCTCCGCCGGGTCCCTGACGTACTCCTCGGACATTCGGCTGACATGGACCAGTCCGTCCTGGTGCACCCCGACATCCACGAAGGCCCCGAAATTGGTAACGTTGGTCACAACCCCGGGCAGGACCATGCCCTCCTCCAGGTCCCCGATGCCATGCACGTCAGCGAACCGGAAGACCTTGAAGGAGTCCCTGGGGTCCCTGCCGGGCCTGTCCAGCTCTTCCATTATATCCTCAAGGGTGGGAAGGCCTGTGCTGTCATCCATGAACTCCCTCAGATCCAGGGACTTTCGTATTTCAGGCGAGGCCATCAGCTGCCTGACGCCGACTCCCTCCGATGCGGCCATTCTTTCCACCACATGATAGCTTTCGGGATGAACCCCGCTGGAGTCCAGCGGGTTCGCGCCATCCCTTATTCGAAGGAACCCCGCGGACTGCTGGAAGGCTGCCGGGCCCAGCCCCCTGACGCTCATGAGCTGCTGGCGGCTGGAGAAAGGACCTTCCTCAGACCGCCGGCTGACGATTCTTCCGGCGATGCGGGCGCTCAGGCCCGATACGTATGAGAGAAGCTGGACGCTGGCGGTGTTCACGTCGACGCCCACGCTGTTCACGCAGCTTGCCACCGTGTCGTCCAGTGCCCTTCGCAGCTTTCCGCCGTCCACGTCATGCTGGTACTGCCCCACCCCGATGGACCTGGGGTCTATCTTGACCAGCTCCGCCAGCGGGTCCTGAAGCCTTCTGCCTATGGAGACCGCCCCCCTCATCGTTACGTCGAGGTCGGGAAACTCCTCCCTGGCCACCTGGGAGGCGGAATAGACCGAGGCGCCGCTCTCGCTTACCGTTACCACCCTTACCCGTCCGGGAAGGCCGACGCTCTCCAGAAAGGACTCCGTCTCCCTTCCGGCGGTGCCGTTGCCCACTGCTACGAACTCCGTGCCGTGCTTCTCCACGAGACGGGCAACGGTCCTGGCAGCTTCCCTCCTCGCCTGTTCAGAGCCGAAAGGATGCACCGTGGCGTGCTGCAGAACGGTCCCGTCACAGCTGAGACAGACCACTTTGCAGCCGGTCCTGTAGCCGGGGTCTATGGCCGTAACGGCCTTTCTTCCGAGGGGAGGGGCCAGAAGCAGGCTCCTGAGGTTGGAAATGAATACTCGAATGGCCTCGTCATCGGCGGCCTCCCGGCTCCTGAGCCGGGTCTCGGTTTCCATGGAGGGACCCAGCAGCCTTCTGAAACCGTCCCTGGCCGCTTCGGTGATAAAGGCGCCTTCCGGACTTTCCCGGTCACGGCAGACCCCGGCCAGTACAATATCCAGGGCTTCTTCCTCGTCCACCAGGATCTTCAGGGAAAGGCATTTCTGCTTCTCCCCCCGTCTCATGGCCAGCACCCTGTGGGAAGGCGTTTTTCGAACAGGTTCCTCCCAGTCGAAGTAATCCCTGAACTTGCCGGCTTCGGCTTCCATCTTCGGGACCAGTTTGCTCCGGTAGGTACCGCGGTTCCAGTAGAGCTTTCTCATGGATTCCCTTGCTGACGGGTCCTCCGTCAATATCTCGGCCACTATGTCGGAAGCTCCCGACAGGGCGTCCTCCACCGAGCCGACGTCCTTTTCCGGGTCGACGAAGGAGGACGCGTAAGAGCCGGGGTCGCCGCCCTCCTGAAGCAGTATTCGCCGGGCGAGGGGCTCCAGCCCCCTCTCCCTGGCCCTGGAGGCCCGAGTCCTTCTTTTCGGCCGGAAGGGAAGGTAGATGTCTTCCAGCAGGGTAATGGATCCAGCGGACCGTATCCTTCTCCTCAGTTCATCGGTGAGGACCTTCCGCTCCTCCATCGACCTGAGTATGGCGGAGCGTCTCTCTTCCAGCTTTCGAAGCTGACCGATCCGGTCTCGAACCTGTATGATGGACACCTCGTCGAGACTTCCGGTAGCCTCCTTGCGGTACCTGGCTATGAAGGGCACGGTAGCCCCGTCATCGAGGAGCCTGATCACCGCCGCGACGTTTTCCCGCTTCAGTCCCGTCTCCGAGGATATTCCGGCCGCATGAAGCTCATTCACCGGCATCGACTCCGGACACCGCGGCTGAAGGGTCCTCCCGCATCGGGGACTACAGCTCTATCTCGGACAGGGCCTCGTTGATGGCGTCCCGTACCTTCACCATCAGCTCGGGAGTGAGAGTAAGCCCCTTGCGGGTGGGCTTCCAGTCCCCCCTGTCATCCATGTAGTAGATCCTGGCGCCAACGTACTGGCTGCCCTTGAATTCCGAGAGCTCCACCCTGATCAGGTCCTGTCCCTTCTCGATGTCCCTGACGGTCTTTTCCATGGTCGCGCCTCCTGTTCGGTTCGATATGTATGTCGGTTGAACCGGAAGTCTAATGAAATGGGAAGGGAGAATGCAAGGTGTGAAAGGTCAGCCGCACTCCGAGTAGCCGCAGTTCAGGGCGCATGCCACGCATCCGGATTCGTACTTGAGGGGACCCCCGCACATGGGACAGGCTCCCGCAAGGTTCTCCACCACTTCCTCGTCGTCGGCCGGCCGTGTCCCTTCGGTTGAAGGCTCCTCGGTGAACACGGGCTCGATGGACTGGATGACCTCGGCGCTGTTCACCGCGGGTATCTCCATCTTCTCGTCAATGTACCATTCCAGGGTCTGGCCGATGGCGTCGGCGCAGGAGAGTATCCTGTTGCCGCCCTGCCAGACTATGCGGTGACAGCTGATACCCTTCAGCTCCTTGACGATGGCTTCCGGCTGAATGTTGGACCTGAGAGCCAGTGAGACGAGCCTGCTGATGGCCTCCGACTGGCTGGCGGCGCAGCCGCCGGCCTTCCCCATCTGGGAGAACAGCTCCACCGGGCCGTCCTCATCCATGTTGATGGTCACATACAGTTTGCCGCAGCCCGTCCTTATCCTTCTGGTTATTCCGGAGGTGACGTCTCCTCTGTCCCGGGGACCTATGGGGACGGAGGGAAGGGCGACATCGTCCTCCTTCTCCGCCTCCCCGGATCTGGTCAGGTTCAGGACCTGCCTGTCCCTGCTCTTGTCCCGGTAGACGGTTATACCCTTGCAGCCAAGTCTCCTGGAGAGCTTGAACACCTCGGCCACGCTCTTGCGGGACGCCTTCTCCGGCATGTTCACGGTCTTGGAGACCGCGTTGTCGGTATACTTCTGAAACGCGGCCTGCATCCTTACATGATACGCCGGAGATATGTCGTGCGAGGTCACGAATACCCGCTGAACATCTCCGGGTATCTCCGGAATGCCCTGACATGATCCCTTCTCCGCCACCTTTGAGAACACCTCTTCGGAGAAGAAGCCGCGCTCCCTGGCCACCCTTCCGAACTCGGGGACCACCTCATGCAGTTCATCACCCTGGTCAAGCAGGTTCCGCCTGGTGAAGGCCAGGGCGAAGACGGGTTCGATGCCGCTGGAGCAACCGGCGAGTATGCCTATGGAACCGGTGGGGGCGATGGTGGTTACGGTGGCGTTGCGGATCGGGGGCATATGCTTGTTGTCGTAGACGCTCCCCTTGAAATTCGGGAAGGGACCACGCTCCCTTGCCAGGTCCATGCTGGCCTTCCTGCCCTTCTCCGCCACGAAGCTCATCAGCTCTTCGGCAAACAGCAGCGCTTCCTCCGAATCGTAAGGTATGCCCAGCTTGAACAGCAGATCGGCAAAACCCATTACTCCAAGGCCTATCTTCCGATTGCCGGAGACCATCTCCGCGATCTCGGGAAGAGGGTACCTGTTTATCTCTATCACGTCGTCGAGGAACCTGACCGCGTTACGCACCGTCCGTTCCAGCCTGGTCCAGTTCATCACGAAGGTGCCCGATTCTGCTCTGTCCACCATCAGGGAAACATTCACCGAACCCAGGTTGCAGGCTTCGTATGGAAGGAGAGGCTGCTCCCCGCAGGGGTTGGTGGCTTCTATGTCCGCCACGTGCGGGGTGGGATTGGCGTCGTTCATCCTGTCGATGAAGATGAGTCCCGGCTCCCCCGAGTTCCAGGCGGAATCGACGATGCTGCTGAAAACCTCCCCGGCATCCCTGGTGTCCACTACCCTGCCGTCCCTTGGATTCACCAGGTCGTACGAGGTACCCCGCTCCACCGCGTCCATGAAATCATCCGTGGCGGCAACCGACAGGTTGAAATTGTTCAGCTTGTCCATATCCCGCTTAACGTTTATGAACTGGTCGATATCGGGATGGTCCACCCTGAGTACAGCCATGTTGGCGCCCCTGCGGACGCCACCCTGCTTCACCGTTTCCGTAGCCTGGTCGAAGACGGTCATGAAGGAAATCGGACCGCTGGATACGCCTTTCGTGGACATGACCGCGTCGTTGACAGGACGGACCCTGGAGAAGGAGAAGCCTGTACCGCCGCCGCTCTTGTGTATCAGGGCGGTGTTCTTCACGGCTGTGAATATGCTCTCCATGCTGTCCTCCACAGGGAGCACGAAGCAGGCGGAAAGCTGTCCCAGCTCCCTCCCGGCGTTCATGAGGGTGGGAGAGTTGGGCAGGAATTCCTTGTTTGCCATCATGTTGTAGAAGGTGATGGTGGTCTGCCGCGCGTCACCACCGTACCTGTCCTCCGCGAAAGCCACCGCCTCAGCCACTCTCAGAAGCATGTCTCCCGGGCTTTCCAGCACCTCGCCGGAGACCGACCGCTTCAGGTAACGCTTCTGCAATACCTTCAGCGCGTTCTCGGTAAACCTCGGGTCCGGCAGCTCCGAATGGTCGGATCCCTTCTCCCGTTCCCGGGTCAGGGTCTGCCGATCATCCTCTGTGCCGGAAAACAGGTCGCTCTGTGAATGGAGATCCTCCAAAGGAACCCTCCCACCCCTCAGGGAAAAATCATCCCATGAATGTCTGATCTCGATCGAACTGCTTCATGCACGTCTCACCGCTCAAAGCCGGAATCGGTAACCCGCCGGGGGACTCATCCGGCGCCGAACTCCGTCGATGAAGGTAGACTATCAATATTTTGTGTCTATGACAAGGGGGGACCACTACCGGTTGTAGAAAGCGCTACTATTGCCATAAGGGACATTTCTTTGGTAGTTTACCATTAACGAACACTGTCACTCTGCATGGAGAAGAATGAAAAGCAAGCGACGGAAGCAATTCGAAAAGGAAGTCCTCGGCCATCTGGACAGGCTTTACGGTTACGCCATCCATCTGACCAGGAACCGGGATGATGCCTCGGACCTGGTCCAGGACACCTACCTGAACGCGCTGAAATCGGAAAAACAGTACTCCCTTGGAACCAATGCCGGGGCCTGGCTGTTTACCATTATGCGCAACACTTTTCTCAACAAACTGAGGAAGAAAAGCAGGAAACCTGTGGGAATGGCAGGGGATTGGATAGAGCAGATGGCCCGTGAGGATGTAGCTGAACTGAAGAAAATGGGGCCCGACCCCAGCGTAAAATTCCTGGACAACCTGATGCGGGAGGACATAGTAAGCGCGATAGACAGCCTTCCGGAGGAATTCCGTGACGCGGTGGTACTGTGTGACGTCCAGGGGTTCTCCTACGCGGACATCGCCTGTATACTGGATATTCCCATCGGAACGGTAAGGTCGAGGATACATCGGGGAAGACTCATCCTCAGGAACCTGCTGGCCGAATGGAAGAACGTAGCCCTGGGGGGGAGTTAGCATGACCTGTGAAGACGCTCATCTGTACATGCACGATTACATTTCGGGAGAACTCGGCTCGGAGGAATGCAGCTCCCTTATGGACCACCTCGATGAATGCCCCAACTGCCGAAGATTCTTCAATCAGACGCAGCAGATGCAGTCGACGGTCAGGAGCGCTCTGCACCAGCAGGCTCCCACAGACCTTCAGAACGCCGTTCACAATATACTGGCAAATGCATGATCCCCGGTTCCCGGACATCCTGAGACACGTTCTGCTCCCTCTGTTCACCGGGATTGTTCTTCTGACAGCCATTCCATTCCTTTTCAAAAGACCTGTGACCACCCTTCGAAGCCCGCTGGACATGGCTGTCCATGGCTACCAGCTGTCGGACTTCGGAAAGGTATGGGACGGAAAGCCGCCTCTTCCGCCCGCAGTCCAGCCGCCCCCGTCGACCCGTATTGCCTTCGGCACCCACGACATGTATCCCCTCCGGTTCCACACGGCCAGGGATACGGTCAGCGGAGAAGCTCTCGTGAGGATCATCTCTCCGGGAGACATGCAGGGATTCCCCGAAGACACCGCCTGGAACGGTCACAGGGTGAGATTCGCCCGAAACGGCGGCGCCCTTTACGCTCTGTTCAGTGACAACGGCACCGTATCCTGGCCCGGGGAGTATTTTTCGATTATTACTAACCGATGACGTCCGATCATCGATTCGGAAGAGGGATGAGCATTATGAAACCGTACCAGGTCCTTCCCGTTCTCTTCCTGCTTGCTTCCGCCGGAGGATGCGGCGAGGATCAGGCCGAAGAGAACGGCGAAGACAGTACCGAGACCTTCGTGGAGACGGTGGTGGAACTGCCCGGTGTCATCCTCTCTCCCACCGGGGACACCGTAACCGCCGGGACCGGGGAGTCGGTGCTGCTCTACTACTGGGTTCCCCTTAACCTCTACGATGAGATGAGTGATGACCTTCTCTTCCTGGCCTCGCTGGATTCAACGATTATCCCGCTTCCCATACAGCCGGACCATGACTCCAGGAACCACGCCCAGAGAGTCGTGAACAATCTGGACATCCCCCTGCCTGTCTACCTGGCCGATTCTTCTGTCATGGAGGAGGTGGACTTCAGCATACTTCCTTTCAGCATGCTGCTCACCCCCGGCTCACCCCCGGTCACCGGCAGCGGGTTCGGGTCGCCGGAAAGGCTCCTGGATACCATTTCCCGGACAGAATGATGAACAGGTACTTCATCAGTGACGCGCACCTCTTCCCCGAGCCCGAGGACCACCCCGGCAGGGACAGGCTCCTGTCTTTCCTGGACCATCTCGCCCGCATGGACAGCCCGGGAGAACTCTGGATACTTGGAGACCTCTTCGACTTCTGGTTCGAGTACGGCACGGTAATGCCCGCCGGTCATGGAAGGTGTCTCTCATCCATTAGAAGGCTTGCCGTCGGCGGATGGGGAGTTCATTTCCTGCCGGGCAATCATGACTACTGGGTGGGCCCGCACTTTCGGGAGGCCACGGGGGCTGTGGTCCACACCACCGGAACTGTGGAGCTGAGGGCCGGACCCATGAGGGTTCTCCTGGCGCATGGCGACGGGCTGGGACCGGGAGACCTGGGATACAGGCTCATGAAGCCGGTTCTAAGGTCGCCCCTGAGCATGTTCATGTTCAGGGCCCTCCACCCGGGCCTGGGCTCTTACCTGGCCAGAAGGTTCTCCGACACCAGCAGGAGAATACTCAGGCGAGACCTGGACGGCATCCCGGAGGGACTGAAGAACTGGGTGGAGGGGAAACTGGAGGACGGATATGACCTGGTGATAACGGGGCACACCCATCTGGACAAGGTCGTGGAAAGTGAGAAAGGTATATATGTTTCCCTGGGAGACTGGCTGACCAGGTTCACCTACTGCCGGCTGGAGGACGGCTCCGGGAAGCCCGAGCTTCTCAGCTACGCCCCTCCGGAACCGCAGAGCGATACGGAAACGGGGAACGCTGATTATGATTGAACGCGCGGATCCCTCCGAAAGACCGGACCTTTCCATCGTGGTCCCCGCCTACAACGAGGCGGAGAGCCTGCCGGAGCTGGTGGATGAGATATCCCGCTCCATGGGAGACATGTCATGGGAGCTTATCGTAGTTGACGACGGAAGCACCGACGATACCTGGAAGACCATAACCGCGCTATCGTCCCGCTACGGACTTACCGGCCTGCGGTTCAGCACGAATTCGGGAAAGGCGGACGCCCTGGCCGCCGGTTTCAGGGAATCGCGGGGGAGATTCGTGGCAACCATGGACGCCGACCTGCAGGACGATCCCTCGGAGATACCGGGAATAGTGAACCTGATGCGTGAGAAGGGCTACCACCTGGTGAGCGGATGGAAGAAAAGGAGAAAGGACCCCCTGGGCAAGAGGATCCCGTCCAGGCTTTTCAATTTCACCGTCAGGCTTACCACCGGGGTCAGGCTGCACGACTTCAACTGCGGTCTCAAGGTCTACCGCCGGGAGGTGGTAGACAGCATCGAACTCTACGGTGAGATGCACAGGTACACTCCCGTACTCGCGGCTCAGAAGGGCTTCCGGGTTGGAGAGAAGGCGGTGAACCACAGGCCGAGGAAGTTCGGACGGACCAAATACGGCATATCCAGGTTCTTCAGGGGGTTCTCGGACCTTCTCACCGTTCTCTTCCTGAACCGCTACTCCTACAGACCCCTGCACTTTTTCGGAGGGATCGGGACTTTTCTCACCATTGTCGGGCTGGGAATATCCATATACATGACCGTGCTCTGGTTCGGCGGCCAGTCCATAGGCCGCAGGCCGCTTCTGCTGCTGGGGATCCTTCTCCTGGTTGTGGGCGTGCAGTTCATCTCGCTGGGACTGCTGGGCGAAATGCTTCTGAAACTGTCCGGCAGGAGGTCCCTCAATATCCTGGAAAAGACCGAGTCGAAACCGGCCCCGGAATGAAGACGGGCATTGTCGGACCATTCCCCCCTTACAGGGGCGGTATCGCGCAGTTCTCCGACAGGCTTGTGAAAACCCTTCGGCGGACCTTTCCCGAAGACGAGTTCCTTCCCGTATCCTACCGCAGGCTCTACCCATCGCTTCTGTTTCCGGGAACCTCGCAGTACGAACCGGGGTCGGCCGGAAAGGCGGCCTTCAGGGACGCGCTGATCGATCCCTGCAGCCCCATGGCCTGGATCAGGGCAAGGCATCACATAGAGAACGCAGGGTTCGACCGACTGATAGTTCAGTGGTGGCATCCCTTCTTCGCCGTTTCACTGGCCCTTTCTCTTCCGGACCGAATACCTTCGGCCGCCCTGTGCCACAATGTCGTGCCGCACGAGTTCTTCCCCCTGGCCGGCAGGCTGGCGCAGTGGTTCCTCTCCAGAATGAGCCTTCTGGTCACCCACAGCGAGTCGGACTCGAGGAAGGCCGAGGCTCTCGGGACGGACTCGAGGCTGCTCAGGCTATACCATCCTGTATACGATCAGTACGTGGACCCGGGAGTGACCAGGGAGAAGGCAAGGGAGAAGCTGGGATACTCCGAACACGCCCGCCTGGTGCTGTTCTTCGGGCTCGTCCGCTCCTACAAGGGGGTGCAGGACCTCGTGAGGGCCATGAAACTGCTTCCCGACGACGTGCTCCTCCTCATAGTCGGCGAAGCCTACTCGGAAAGGTCGGAGATAATCAACGCGATTTCCTCCCTCGGCCTGTCCGACAGGGTGCGCTGGATAGACCGTTTCGTGCCGGACGACGAGGTTCCGCTCTACTTCTCGTCGGCCGATGTGGTCGCTCTCCCCTACAGGCACGCGACGCAGAGCGGCGTGGCGCAGATAGCCCTCTCCTTCGGCAGTGTCCTGGTCCTGACCGACACCGGCGGGTTGTCCGAGCTGGTTGACCCCGGGTCGACCGGATTTCTTGCGCGGCCCTGGTGCCCGACGGACCTCGCCGAATCCATAGCCTCCGCCCTCGAGCTGCGGAAGGACCCGGAGACATCCGGGAGGATACTGCGCAAAGCCGATTCCTTCAGCTGGGATAACTACGCCCGCAGGCTCATGGAATCCCTGCGGTGAGGATATTCGTCACGGGGGCCGGGGGATTCATAGGCTCATCCCTGGTCAGACACCTTCGGGAACTCGGCCACGATGTCACAGGCCATGTCAGGTCGGAAAGCGGAGACCTGACGCCCGATTCCATACCGGATGATGTCAGTGTGATCGTCAACTCCGCAGGACGCCTGGGCACACCGGGCGTGGAGAGTTCAGAGCTGGCCCTTTCCAACGCTCGTCTCCCGCTGATGCTGGCCGAGCACTGCTCACGCACCGGTTCGAGCCTGGTGCACCTCAGCACACCAGGCGTAGCAGGCCTCGCTGCCGACGCAGATGAGGATTTGGATCAGAGTCCCCGGGGTGAGTACGAAACTACCAAGGCTCAGGCTGAGCTGGCGCTGCGTGAGCACGGTATAGGGTATCAGGGCAGACTGACAATCCTCCGCCCTGATTTCGTCTACGGACCGGGAGACCTTCACAAGCTTCCCCTCTTCAGGCAGGTCGCCTCGGGGTTCCTGCCAGTCATAGGGCGTAAAGGGGCCCGCATCCGGCCGACCTACTGCTCCGACGTATGCAGGGCTGTGGAAGCCTCCCTTCCGGGGGGCTGCCTCAGCGGCGGTCTGTTCAACATCGGAGGGCCCGAGACAGTCACTGTAAGAGATCTTGCCGGTATCATAGCCCGCGAACTGGGCAGAAAGGTCAGAATCGTGCCCGTTCCGGGAGCGCTCTTCAGACTGGCCCTGCATCTGGGCCCCATTTGTCCGTCTTCACTGTCTCGAAGCCGCCTCCGTCTCTTCGGTGAGGATCATTTCGTATCCACGGAGAAGGCCAGGATGGCCGGCTTCATCCCCGTATGGCCCCTGGGCCGGGGGATACACGAAACAGTGTCCTGGTACGTCCGGGAGGGGCTCATCCGGTGATGGACACAGCAGACAGGCGAAAACATCTCAGGTGGCTGTCCGCCCTGGTGCTGGCGCTGCTTCTCGCCCTGGGGGTCTGGATGGTCCTGCGGAATGGCGAAAAGTGGCTCCAGCAGATAGGCTCCTTCACCTGGCATCCCCGGTGGTTGTACCTTTCAGCCTCGGTGGTGCTTCTGGGTCTTTCCTACTATTTCATACCCGCCGGGTGGGTAATCCTGGCGGAAAGGGCGGGAAGCCGGGCGGAGAAACGGCAGCTGAGGGCCGCCTGGTTCATGAGCCAGCTCGGCCGTTACGTTCCGGGCAAGGTATGGCTCTTTGCCGGAAGGGCAGCCTTCCTCCGCTCCCGGGGGCTCACCGGCTACCGCGCCACCAGCGTTCCCTTCCTGGAGCTCCTCTTCACTGCCGCCGGGGCGGGGCTGGCTGCGCTTCCAGCGGTTCTTCTCTCGGGGGGACCGGTATTCTCCAGTCCGGCCCTCAAGGGAGCCCTGATAGCCGCGGGAACGGCCATACTGATAATTCCCCTCCTCAGGCCTCTCCAGAGATGGCTCTACCGTCTGAAGTACGGCAGTGCCCCGGTCGACCTGCCCCTTCCCGGTCCATCCGGTACACTTCTGCTGCTTGTCATCTATGCCTGCCTGTGGTGGATCAGGGGGGTTTCTCTATACCTGTGGCTGTACGGTTTCGGACTGTCCGGGATCAGTCCCGGCATGTGCCTGGCGGCGGCCCCGCTTTCCTGGCTGGCGGGTTACATTGTCTTCCTGGTCCCCGGGGGGATCGGGGTCAGGGAAGCGGCGGTTACCGCCATGGTCGCTCCAGCGGGCCTTACCGGTCCGGTGCTGGCGGTAATAGCCGGTCAGCGTTTGATATTATCCGTCCTTGAAGTATCTTTTGCCCTTGCAGCCGCAGGAAGGATTCGAATGTTCGGAAAGGTGAACGGAGAATGACCTCAGGCAGGGCAAGATACATCTTCCTTCTATTCCTCATTCCGGCGGTGCTGGTCACCTACTCCACGGTCTTCACTTCCGGAAGGCTTCCCGCCGGGGAGATGAGCGATACAGTCACTCAGGGATACCCCTTCTTCACTTTCACCGAGGAATCCATCAGGAGCGGTTCCCTGCCGCACTGGAACCCCTACGTCTTCTGCGGCATCCCCTTCTATTCGTCATTCTCAGCCCCTGTCTTCTACCCGGTAAGAGGGCTGCTTCTTCTGACCACCGGGGTCGGGGGCATGGCGAGGTTCCTGTTCCCGGTCCAGATGCTCCTCGGCGGGATATTCGCCTGGCTCTTCCTTGGGTCCCTCGGCGTCAGCAGATGGGGCCGTGTAGCGGGTTGCATTGCATTCGCCACGGCCGGATGGTCGAATACACTGTTCTACGCCGGTCACGGAAGCAAGATCATCTGCTGGAGTTTTCTTCCCCTGCTGCTGTACTCCTGCGAGATGTGGATGAAGACACGAAGGGGAAGGTTCGCGGCCGCGGGGGGTCTGGCAATCGGTATGCAGGCCCTTGCCAGCCATCCTCAGATGGTTCTCTACTCGGTCATGGCCGGGGTGATCTGGATGGCTTATCGATCGTTCTCGGCCGGCGGAAGGCTGAGGTCGAACCTGGGTGCGGCGGTCTCGGGGCTGATGGTAATGATACTTCTGGGAATGGCCGTGGGAGCCGTCCAGCTCCTTCCCGGCTACAATTTTTCCCGGTACTCCACCCGGGGCGAGGACCTGTCGCTGGATCAGGCGGAGAGCTACTCCCTTCCCCCCGAGGAGACTCTTACAATGATATTCCCCCACCTCTTCGGCTACCGTCACGGCTTTCCCGACAGCAGCGTTTCCGGTGTTCCCACATATTTTGGAAGGCTGGGTCTCCGGCTCAGCAGCGAATTCATCGGCGTCCTGGTCTTCATTCTCGCAATGGCCGCGTTCATGGGAAGTCCCGGAAAGTTCAGGTGGCCCCTTCTGACCATCGGTGTCATCGGTCTGCTGGTTTCCTGGGGAGGATACACGCCGTTCTTCGGCATCCTGTACCGTGTGGTCCCCATTTTCAGGAAGCTCCGGGCTCCGCATATGGCCGCCTTCCTCACAACCTCGGCCATTGCCCTGTCGGCGGGGCCGGGCTTCGACGCCGTATTCAGGACCGATTCCTTCCCGGCGAAAAAATTCGTGAGGGGACTGCTTGTATTCTCCGCTTTCTGCCTGCTGCTGTTCCTGGCGGCGGATGCGGTCCTGCCCGGGCTTCAGTCCGGCTGGTGGTCCCGAATGGGCAATCCCCGGGCGGCCGGCTACTCGATGGTGGTCGACCGGCGGGTGGACATGGCTTCCGCGGACTTCCTTCGGGCGGCGGCGGCGGGTCTGGTGATGGCGGGGCTGCTACACTGGGGCAGGAGGAATGGAAAGAGTCTTCTCATACCGGGCATTGCGCTGCCGATTCTGATATCCATGGAGACCATACCCCTGAACAGGGATTTCCAGTACTACTCCCATCACACCAGCGTGGAACGTTTGCTGGCCGGGAATGAGGAACTGGCCGCCGTGACAGGCGAAGGCAGGCTTCTTCCGGGCGGGAACGAGTTCGTACCCTCCCGGATCCGCTCCGTGGGCGGGTACCATGCCGCGAAGCCCGAGGTAGCCCAGGACCTTCAATCCATGATATCCTCCTCGGAGGTTACGGCCTACCGTCATACGGCCTTCACAGTGATCCAGCTCCAGGATGGCTGGGCGGATTACGGGGAATTCCGGGAGCTCGTCCTTCAACAGGCGGCCGCCTCCAGTCCGTCCCACGCCGATTCCCTCGAAGCGCTCCTTCCCGAACGCCCTCTTCCCAGGGCCTGGTTCGCCGCTTCCTGGGCCCGGCTCTCGGAGAGCGCCTGCATGAACCTTCTCATGGGAGGATTGAACCCCCAGAACACGACCATTCTGTACAGTGACCCCGGACTGCCGGAGACGCTGGACCCGGAGGGGGCGGTGGCCGATATAGCAGTTGACGAGCCGGACAGGGTCGTCATCCGTACCGAAAACCGTCGTGACGGTCTTCTTGTCCTTGCGGATACGTGGTATCCCAGGTGGAAGGCATACATAGACGGGGAATCCACCCCGCTCCTGCAGGCCAATCACTGGCAGAGGGCGGTGGCGGTTCCCGCCGGGTCACATGAGGTGGAATTCAGGTTCGATGCCGGCGACGTCGGATCCGGGCTGATAATCTCCCTTGCCGGGCTTTTCTCGGTCCTGCTTCTGACCTTCCTGGATGCGGTCATCCACCGAAGGGGAAGAGAACGGCAATGACCAGGAACCCCAACAGCAGAAAACTCTTTCACACCATCACCACATGGGGAGGGGTATCACTTCTGGTGATGGCCATAGTCTACTTCGCCCTGGTTCTATGGCCCAAATGGGAGCCGGAAATGCAAAACTTCTGGGAGACCTCCAGGGACAGTGCCAGCGTTCCCATGATAGTGCTTTCCTTCATCTCTCTGCTGATGGGTTACTACTTCGCCCCGGCCCCCTGGAGAAAGATCCTTGACGCCCTGAAGATACCGAAACTGGACAAGGGTGAGGTCAGGCGCAACTGGTACGTTACCCAGATGGGCCAATACGTGCCCGGAAAGCTGTGGATGGTTGTAGGCAGGATGACCTTCCTGCGGGCCAACGGAATAGGTTCGGTGAAAGCCATCTCCGCCATCATTCTGGAGAACATCTACATGATGGTGGCCCTGACCATTATGGCCGTGATAGCGCTGCCGTTCCTGGGTCTGACCAACGTTCCGCTCCCGGTGGTGATAGCACTGTGGGCCTCCGCCCTGCTGGGAGTAGTGATACTCTTCGCCCCCCGGATACAGAGGAGGCTTGCACACTGGCTGAGCCACCGGTTCAATGCGGATATCGAGGACCTTCCACACATTTCCCACAGGCATCAGGCTGTTTTCATAGGCTACCATCTTCTTTCATGGAGCCTTCGCAGCATGGCCCTGTACTTCTGGTTCAGAGGATTCGGCGTTCAGCCGGAAGAACCATTCGCCATGATAGCCGTATGCATGCTGGCCGGCCCGGTCTCATGGTTCATCGCCCTGGTGATGGTCTTCATTCCGGGGGGGATAGGCATAAGGGAGGGAGTTCAGGGGCTGCTGCTATCCGGATTCGCCGGAGGAGTTCAGGTGGCCACGGTGATAGCTCTGGGCCAGAGGCTCCTGCTCATGCTGGTGGAGGGCCTGTATGCTCTTCAGGCCATCGTATACGGAGCTTTCAGGAGGAAGTACCCCAAAACGATGAACCACATCGAACAGGTATTCCATCTCGCGGGCAGCGTCATCAGGAGCAAGCTCGCCATGTACGGCCTCTCCAGGGCCCCCAATCCCATCAACGTCACGTTCTCCGTGACAGGAAAATGTCAGTCCAGGTGCAGGACCTGCTTCATCTGGAAACATGAGGTATCCGATGACGAGCTGGACCTGAATACCATCGAGAGACTCTTCCGTTCAATAGGCTGGACATATTTCTTCAACGTCTCAGGGGGGGAGCCCTTCCTCAGGGATGACCTGCCGGAGATAATCAGGCTGGCCTGCAGGTTCATGACGCCCGCGGTGATACATATTCCCACCAACGCCATCGCCGTGGACAGGGTGCTGGGGATGACCGAGAAGATACTGGACGTTATAGACAGCGAGGCTCCGGGCACGGTGCTCACCATCAAGCCGTCATTCGACGCTGTAGGGGAGCTGCACGACAAAATACGCGGAGTGCCGGGCAATTTCAAGAAACTGCTGGAAACACTGGACAGGCTGAAGAAACTTCAGACGGACCATGATAATCTCCACGTGGGGGTGGGAACGGTAATCTCGCGTTTCAACGAGGAATATCTCAGCCGGATAATAGAGTACTCGAAAGGGCTGGGAGTCGATTCCTACATAAACGAGATAGCCGAGGAGCGGGAGGAGTTCTTCAACATCGGATCGGGCATCACTCCCGAAAGTGAGAGCTACGGCAGGATTATGTCGGTCTTCAAGAAGTCCGTGCTGGAGAAGATGAAGGGAATGAAACTCCTTCCCAGGATAACCACCGCGCTGAGGGTTGTCTACTACGACCTCGTGGTCAGGATACTGGAGGAGCGGAAACAGGTCATACCATGTTCAGCCGGTCTGATGAACGTTCACATCAACTCGGACGGCGGAGTCTGGCCGTGCGCCGTGCTGGCCTACAGCGGGCAGATGGGTAAGGTGGACGAGGACACGGATTTCCGGGAGATATGGAACTCCGCGGAAGCCAGAAGGATAAGGAAAAGCATCAGACGCGGCGAATGCTACTGCCCGCTGGCAAACCAGGCCTACTCCAACATACTGCTTCATCCTCCCAGCTTCATCAAGGCTCTATGGACGGCAATCCGCGGCCGTCAGTAGGTCGAGATCCAAAGAACCGTGCAGTCCTCATCATGACCACACGGTCATCAGCGCGGCTTTCTCCGTTAATGCCTAAATGATGTTGAGGGGCATGTCCATCGCAACCCTCGAATCTTCTCTTATCTTACTCACTGCGGAAGGTAAACCGGCAGCGGTCAGTTGGCCTTCACGATCCTTGTGATCAGGGACTCATCTCCCGATCTGACAACTGCGGTATAGATGCCCGCTGGTATTCGGTATCCCGACCCTGAGACGAAACCCCAGTCCAAAACCAGAGATCCGCTGATGCTTGACTGACCTGAAGCAGTCCAGACTATCCTCCCGGTCAGATCGTAGATATCTATGCTCACGCCCGCCTGCGGCAAACAGCTGATCTCGAAACGGATCATCTCGAAGGAGGGATTCGGGAAAGTTCTAAGAGTGAGGTGATCCCCCGATACAGTGGGGTCGCCTACGTAGACCTGTGAGGAGACCACTGAGATATCATCTATGTACCAGCCTTCCCTATTGCCTTCGACATCGCTTCCGAAAACCCACCTGAGCTGCCTTGGCCCGCAGAGGCTGTCGGGTATCTGGACAGAAACCTGCTGCCAGCCATGAGTGCCCGAGTACACTCCTGTGCCCGGCTCGAAGGGGCCGGTCGTCCCGGATACTATCTGGTAGGGATATCCGTCATCCGGAATGAGGTCCTCCCAGTTACCGAACTGTCCGATCTGCAGCGTTCCTCCATCGAGAGCATCCTCCATGGACCTCACGCACTGGGCATCGATCCACATCCAGAAAGTCAGGTTGGAACCGAGCGCCACGTTGAACGGAGGCGACACCAGACCGCTGAAGAGAAGGTCACTGTAATCCCCGCCATCTGAGTCCCCGCACTTGAAGCTCGTGCTGCCGCCGGGAGTATGGTTCCTTGCGTCCGAAACGTGCCACTGGTCGCCCCATCCGATGTCCAGGGCATAGGAAGACCAGTCCTCAGCACCGCCCTCAAAAGAGGCCGATATTCCCTCACCGACCGGAAGCTCGAATTCATGCTGACTGAGATAGCCGGCATCCGCAAAGAGACTGACCCTCATCGGGTAGGTTACCCCTTCAGGAGTGCCGGTGAAGGCCTCAATGACATAATCGGACTCGGACCAGGAGACCGAACCGGCCTCTATGGTCCCGTACTCCACAGAGGAAACGATCACTCCCAGCTCCGGGGAGAGGGACTGCAGGACTGCCATAGCGTTTTCGAGGTCCTCCGGACCTCCGTTGTATATGGCCAGACCCAGATCCACTGTTTCGCCGGCCTCGAAAGCCATGTTCCCATTGCCCATTGCACTGTCATTCACGACACAGGCCATGATACCTACTTCGTCAAAGAACGGCTGGGATACGCTGAACCAGTCCCAGAGTGCATGAAGTTCTTCTGCTGTAGCAATGCCCACTTCTCCCGGATGAGGGTAGGGATCGACAGCGCTGAACTCCCAGCTCATATCGGAATCGGGAATTTCTATGAGGAAGTGCAGGCTGTCTCCGATGCACGTGAATGTAAGATTGTAGAAGGTGTCTTCGGGAAAATCGTAGTAGATTGAGTACAGTATCTGGCCCGTATGTCCGTTCTCGATCAGGCGTATCCTGGCGACATTGTGATCAGGAGACACGTAAGCGAATAGTCCGCTGTCCGAAACGTCAAGTCTGGCGATCAATCCAAATACGTGTTGCGCGGTACCGTAGGCCTGTACCTGGACGTCCTGGAGGATCGTACCTCCAGGGATAACCAGGGCGCCTGGTTTGAGTGCATTCTCACACTGGGCCATACCCTCTGCAGCATACCAGTTTCCATACTCGCATCGTTCCTCCCAGTCGCCTATGTAATTGTCCTCGAAGTCGTCATAGAATACCTGGGCTGTTGAGAGAAATGCGATGAGCAGAGCTGTCAAAACACAGACCTTCATAATCCTAACCTCCTGTAAACTATTAAACTTGATGAGGTTGTTGTTGTCAAGGTCAGGAAATCCAGAGCCTGTGATCTCAGGGAAGAAATCTGTACAGGACTTCGCTGGCAAACAGTGAAGGCCATCTCTTCTGTATGCCCATGACGGAGAGCTTCCCTCTCAGTCCCCTTACTTCGGGGGTGCCGAGTCCCATTTCACGAGACCAGTACTTGAAGTCCTTCGTGGTCCAGAACCTGATGTGCTCCCTGGGGTCCAGCATGTAAGTCACCGGGAACCTGCCGAAGGCCAGTCTCAGTCTGTGAGCTGCGTAGCCGAGATTGGGCGTTGTGATGTAGAGACCTTTCCTGAAGCGGCCGATCAGATTCCGCACCATCACCTCAGCATCCAGGACATGTTCGATAACTTCAAAGAGTATGATATGGTCCCATTCATCATCCAGGGCCGAGCCGGAACCGGTGATGTCGGTGTTCAATGTCGCGAAGCCCTTTCCGCGGACTCTCTCGAGAGCTCTGGCAGAGACGTCGAGACCGGTGCCGGAGATATTCCGCTCTCGCCTTAACAGCTCGAGGGTTTCCCCCGTTCCGCAACCGATATCCAGGACCGTATCCCCCATGTCCACACAGTCGAGTATGGCCTGAGTCCTTCTGATGGCCGGGACGGTCAGGACAGCCTGTTTCGCCCTCTCATCCCAGTAATCGTCATAGGCCGGATCAAAGGGACCTGTATCGCCGGGCATGGGCATGTTGCCGAACAGTTCTTTCAGTATTCCTCTGCCTTTTTCTCCGTGCTTCCTCGCTTCGGACAAGAGCGTTTCCTTTTCTGTTGAGAACCTATCCCCGGCACACAGGATACCCGTTCCTCAACCGGACCGTCAACACAACGGAAGAATCACTCTTCCCCGCCCCGAACGAGCTTCAGGATCGTCGACGGGGATGATGGGGGGAGTTTTCCGGAGTCCACGGCCAGGTCGACCTCTTCGATCAGCGAATGCGGTATTTCCTCGAAATCGAGACAGCTTCCCTCTCCCGAGACGTTGGCGCTTGTTGAAACCAGCGGCATACCACATTTCTGAAGCACCAGGCCGCTGAGCCGGTCCGCCGGATGGCGGAGGGCCACCGTCCTGCCACGATCGGCGACATCGGGGGGGCATTTCTTCAGGGCGGGCAGGACCAGCGTAAGCTTGCCGGGCCACCTGAGCCGAATGATAGCCTGAACCTCGGGGTCGGTGCAGTCGGCCACCGTCCCTGCCATTCCCGGACCGCTTACCAGAAGTATGAAAGGCCTGGAAGCGGATATGCCCTTCATGTTTCTGAGCCTGTTAAGGGTAGATCCTTTGTCCGGCCTGCACAGAAGGCCGTAGACCGTGTCCGAGGGATAGAGCACCACCCCCCCCGCCAGCACCACCGCGGCTATCTTCGAAGCGACTTCTTCCAGCGGGACACCAGCGTTCAGGGACAGGACCCTTGAGCTCACCAGCCGCGCAGCTCCCTGAGCCTGGAAGCCACGTTCTCATCCTCAAGAGCAATGATCTGAGCGGCAAGGTAAGCTGCGTTCCTGGCGCCATGAGAACCGATGGCAACGGTTGCCACCGGAATCCCCTTGGGCATCTGAACGGTTGACAGGAGGGAGTCCATACCGTTCAGCGGCCCGGCGGCAAGTGGCACTCCGATTACGGGAAGAATTGTGTGCGCCGCCACGGCGCCCGCCAGATGGGCCGCCAGCCCCGCCCCGGCAATGATTACCCTGAATCCCCTTCCCGCGGCGGAAGAGGCGTACTCGGCAACAACGGCCGGAGTCCTGTGGGCGGACATGACCTTCATCTCGAAATCTATTCCCAGTTCCTCGAGAACCTGAGCCGTTCTGTTCATCGTTTCCCTGTCGCTCTCGCTGCCCATAAGTATTCCCACAAGCATTCGCCTATCCTCCAATGTCCTTTCTGTAATGGCTGTCCCGGAACCGTATCCTGCTCAATTCCCGGTACGCCTTTTCAATGGAATCCTCAAGACTGTCCGCCACCGCGGCCACTCCCAGTACCCTTCCCCCCGCCGTCAGCAGTTGTCCGTCCGAAACGACCGTGCCCGCGTGAAATACGTACGCGTCGGTCACGTCCTCCAGGCCGGTTATCGGATAACCCTTCCTGTACGAAGACGGGTAGCCGCCGGAAGCCATGACCACGCACGTGCAGCAGCCATTCTGTACCTCCAGCCGACCCGGAAGAGATTCGCCCGCGGCGGCGGCGGCGCAGAGTTCCGCCAGGTCGGATACAAGCAGAGGAAGGACAGCCTGGGTTTCAGGGTCGCCGAACCTCACATTGAACTCCAGCACTTTCGGGCCGTCTTCGGTGACCATCAGGCCGGCATACAGGACGCCCCGATAGTCGACTCCCCTTACCGATAGCTCCCTCAGGACCGGCAGGATGATCTCATCCCTGGCGACATCAGTGAATTCGGGCCCCAGCTCCGGGGGCGGACAGACAGCGCCCATGCCTCCGGTGTTGGGACCTGTATCCCCCTCTCCCAGCCTCTTGTGATCGCGGCTTGGCGGCAGCATCACGCATTCCTCGCCGCTGCAGATGGCCAGTACGCTGACCTCCCTGCCCGTCAGGCGCCTCTCCACTACCACTTCACGCCCCGCATCCCCCAGTCTTCCGGAAAACAGCGATTTGACCGTCTCTTCCGCCTCGGCCGTCCCTTCCGGCAGGAACACGCCTTTGCCCGCCGCCAGACCGTCGGCCTTGATAACGTAATCTGTTACTTTCCCGCCCATGTACTCCATAGCCGACCGGGCATCCGTGAATACTTCTCCGACTGCCGTGGGAACACCCGCGGCATCCATTATCTCCTTGGCGAACCACTTGCTGCCCTCCAGCCTGGCAGCCTCACTGCCTGGGCCGAAGCAGGGAATTCCGCGAGCCCTGAGGGAATCCGCAAGACCCCCCACCAGGGGCGCTTCGGGCCCGACCACGACCAGGTCAGCCTTCTTCTCCACTGCCAGGTCCACTATCCCTTCAACATCGGAGGCCGCAACCGGGTAGAGCCTTGCCAGGGTACCAATGCCGGGGTTTCCGGGGGCGCACATCAGATCGTGTTCTCCGGACCTTCCCAGCGCCCATGTCAGAGCGTGTTCTCTTCCTCCGCTGCCCACAACTAGTATTCTCACTTTTCCTCCCTGGAATGGTACGCGTGGCCCTCCCCGGGAAACTCCCCATCCCGGACTTCCCGGACGTAGCTTTCCAGAGCCTTCGCGATAACGCTGTCGAGCCGGGCGTATTCCTTGAGAAATTTAGGTTTGAACTCGCCGGACATGCCCAGCATGTCGTTCACCACAAGGATCTGACCGTCGGTGAACCTCCCGGCGCCGATCCCGATGGTGGGCACTCCGAGTTCACCCGTAAGCTCCCGGGCAAGTTTTTCCTCCACTCCCTCGAGAACGATGGAGAACACTCCCGCCTCCTGCAGTGACACGGCCTCCCCGAACAGCGACTCCTTCATGTCCCCGTAGACTACCCTGTAACCGCCGGTTTTGCGTATCGACTGGGGAAGCAGCCCTACATGTCCCATCACCGGGATCCCCGAGTCGATTATCGCCCTCACTCTGGACAGGATCATGCTGTTGCCGCCTTCCAGCTTAACAGCGTCCGCCCCCCCCTCCGAGAGGAACCTTACCGCGTTCATCACGGCCTGGGAATCGGAGCACTCGTAGGAACCGAAGGGCATGTCTCCCACAACAAGGGTATTGGGCGCTCCCCTTCTTACCGCCCGCGTATGGGCCAGCATCACGTCCAGGTCGGCGGTCAGGGTGGTTTCCCCGCCGAACACGACCATTTCCATCGAATCGCCCACCAGGATGAAATCTATCCCGGCCTTCTCCTCAAGCTTTGCGGTCATGAAATCGTAGGCGGTGAGAGAGACTATCCTCTCGCCCCGGAGTTTCTTCCTGCGAAGGGAATGTATACTTCTGTCCATGCTTTCAGCCCCCTGCTCCGGATTCAGCTCCGTCTTCCAGGCGCCTGTCCGGTATGAGGAAACGGTATACCACTACATAAGCCACTATAGCATAGATGATACCCGCGATTATATCAACGATGTAGTGTTCGGCCCCGTAGGCGATCTCAAAGCAGATCCCCAGCACTATTATGGTGAACCACCAGGCCCTCCAGCCGAACTCCCTGAAAGCCATCAGAAGTACCAGAACGGGCACACCGGTGTGCATGGATGGCATTGCCCCCCGCGGGCTGGGGCTGAAGGCCGATATGATACCTCCGGGCGCCATCTCTCCCAGGGCCCTTATGGTTATCCTCTCAACACTGGGGATCATGTTCTCAAGGGACGCCATCCATGGCGGAGTCAGTGGAAAGAGAACGTATGTGAGATAACCCGCGAGGGAGATCAGGGTCAGGGCTACCGTAGCCCTTTTCATCCTGGCCAGACTCCTGCGCAGCTGCATGATAAGGGGGAAAGCAACCGGTATGAAGAACAGGGACGCGTGGAACAGTGCGAATACGTACTCGTACCACGTTCGATGGCCCCTGTACAGATGTTCCTGCAGCCAGACCACAGGCAGTTTGCCGAACAGGCTCTTCTCGAGGGCAATGATTCCGGACCCATGACATTCCTGAAAGCTGGAGGAGACCACATACTGCAGCTGCCAGTAGGACAGCACCAGCAGCAGGTAGAAGATCCAGGGACGAAGCACATCGGGAACCTTGCTCCATCTGTAGAGAAAGTAGATCAGAAAGAAAGTGCCCAGCGGAACGGGTATTCGCGGCACCATCCTGGCCAGGGGAACGATCAGCAGAACAGCAGTGTAGACCAGGAAGAACAGCATGATCAGCCTGTAGTTTCTGTCCTCTATGGAAGAAAAGATGTTCCTCAGCGACAACAGCCCGACTCCCCCTGTAGATGTTCGCAGAAATAAAAAAAGTGTGGGGGCCATATCCCTGAAGAATGTCTTCAAAACAGGGTTAAAGGTCTTACCACGGCCCGATGCAGCTTCTGTCTACCCGGCTTTTGCCGGGTCGCACATCCGCTTCACATCAGGGCGCCGCCTTCATCGGTTCCTTTTGCCACTCTCAGCAACTGGCCCCCTATAACAGGAAGCTAATACTCCTCTGAAGAGGTGTCAAATCCACCCTTGGAGTATCGAGGTTTACTGATTAGTTTTCGCCTTGTTGAACTTCATGAACAAACAGAACAGGAAGTAATCTTAAATGGCCAAGAATATTACAGATCCGAAAGAGGATTTCGCAAGATGGTACCAGGATGTCATCCGGGAGGCTGAACTGGCCGATTCGGCCCCGGTCCGGGGCTGCATGATAATCCGTCCCTACGGCTACGCCATCTGGGAGAACATACAGGCCAGTCTCGACGCCAGTTTCAAGGAAACCGGACACAGGAACGCCTACTTCCCCCTGTTCATTCCCGAAAGCTTCATAAACAGGGAAGCGCAGCATGTTGAGGGGTTCGCGCCCGAGCTGGCAGTGGTAACCCACGGCGGAGGAAAAAAGCTGGATGAACCCCTGGTGGTGCGTCCTACATCGGAGACCATCATCAATCACATGTTCTCTAAGTGGATCAACAGCTACAGAGACCTTCCCATGCTTCTTAACCAGTGGGCCAACGTGGTTAGATGGGAAATGCGCCCCAGGGCTTTCCTCAGGACCACTGAATTCCTCTGGCAGGAGGGACATACGGCACATGCGACAGAGTCTGAGGCAAGGGAGGAAACCCTTCGGATGCTTCAGGTCTACGCGGATTTCGCGGAGAACGTCGCTGCCATTCCGGTCATTCCGGGCAGGAAGACGGAGAGGGAGAAGTTCGCCGGCGCTGTGGACAGCTACACGATAGAGGCGATGATGGGCAATGGATGGGCCCTGCAGAGCGGCACCAGCCACTATCTGGGCACCAATTTCGCGAAGGTCTTCGATACCACCTACCTGGACAGCGAGAACCAGCAGCAGTTCGTCCACCAGACCAGCTGGGGCGTATCAACAAGGCTGGTGGGCGGAGTCATCATGGTACACGGTGACGAACATGGACTCCGACTGCCGCCCAGACTGGCTCCGGTCCAGGTGGTCATAGTGCCCATCGCCAGGGACGATTCCGCCAGGGCCGGGGTTATGGAGACCGTCCAGAACATAACGGAGGGCCTGAAACAGAAAGGTGTCCGCGTGGAGGTGGACGACAGCCAGGGTTCCAGCCCCGGCTTCAAGTTCAATTACTGGGAGGTTCGGGGTGTTCCCCTGAGGCTGGAGATCGGACCGCGGGACCTCGAGGAGGGTCATGCCATGGCCAGCCCTCGAAACAACCCTGGCAGGGACGGCAAATTCACCATTCCGCTGGATTCGATCCCGGAGGATGTACCCGGAATACTTGACGGAATACAGGTCGCGATGCTTGAAGAGGCTTCCAGGAAAAGAGATGAGAGTACGTTCTCCGCCGACACCATGGAGGAATTCCGCCAGGCCATCGTTGACAGACCGGGCTTCTACAGCGTCTGGTGGGATGGTGACGCCAACGACGAGATAACTCTTCAGCAGGATACCAAGGCAACCGTTCGGTGCATACCCCTGGAGCAACCGGGGGGAAGCGGCGAATGCATCATGACCGGCAGGGAAACCGAAACAAAGGTGATACTGGCAAGAGCCTACTGAGCTGCGCAGGAATACCGGCTCCATTCGTCAAGTGAAGATTCGTTCATCGTTACCGCTTCATTCGAGACCGCGGGGTGGGAGCTGGCTTCTCCCACCCCGTTACCGCAGCATTCACCAGAACCCTCCATGACGAGGCTTCTGAATGCTGAAAAGTAACTGACGCGCTTCCGGTGAACTCTCCTTACCTTACCTGCACAGTGGAGTTCGGAATTTCCTCGTACATCTGGCATTCAACTCCTGGCACATGGGTGTAAAGGAACTCCTCCACCCTGCCGGCGAACTCCAGTCTGTTGGCCTCGATGGCGAAGCCATGTCCTTCGTTCTCGTACACAAGGTAGTAGACTTCGTTCCCGTTCTCCCTCAGGGCCTGGACCATCTGGTCGGACTCCGCCTGCACCACCCTGGGGTCGTTCGCGCCCTGAACTATCAGCATGGGCACGGTGATGTTCTCCACGTGATTCAGCGGCGAACGTTCCTCCAGCATCAGGGAATCCTCTTCCAGGTCACCTATCCTGATGTCCATGAGGGCATCCAGAGGTCTCCAGTAAGGCGGCACGGTCTCCCTGAAAGTGATGAGGTTGGAAGGGCCGAAGAAATCAACTCCCGCGCAGTAGAGGTCGGGGGTGAAGGTTACCCCGGCAAGTGTAGCGTAGCCTCCGTAGGAACCTCCCATTATGACTATCCTTTCGGGGTCCGCTATGCCCTGGTCGATAGCCCAGTTGACTGCGTCCGTCAGGTCGTCCTGCATCAGGCCGCCCCACTCCTTGTTGCCGGCGTTGAGATGATCCTTGCCGAACCCGGCAGAGGCCCTGAAGTTTACCTGCAGCACCGCGAATCCTCTATCGGCCAGCATCTGGGCGAACGGCTCGTATCCGTAGTAGTCCCTGGCCCATGGGCCGCCATGAACGTAGAGCACCATGGGCAGCGGTCCATCTATGGAATCCCTGGGCAGGGTAAGGTAGCTGGGAAGTTCCCAGCCGTCCCTGGCCGGTATTATCAGCGGTTCGATCTCGGCCAGCCGGTAATCCTCCAGTGCGGGAATGGCGTTGAACAGGAAGGTCATATCCTGCGCGGGTCTGTCGTAGATGTAATACACGGCGGGGCTCTGAGGGGTGAAGTAGGCCACAATCCACGTACTGTCCGCCAGGTCGGATGATACCACCCCGAAGTCGCCTTCGTGATAGTCGCCAAGGAACCTGTAATCCTCGGAAATGGACGGATCAAGTACTTCAACGTTCCTTCTCAGGTAGTGAAAACTGACCGCTCGCGGCTCCCCGGTGAACGGGTCGAAGGATACTCCACCGATGTCGGCCAGTGTATCGTGGGCGATCTCGGTGACCTCGCCTGTCTCCAGGTCCTGGTACAGCAGTTTCGTCGTGTTGGATTCCAGGTTCGACTGGTAGTAGAGCCCGCTCCCGTCCTCGCTGAACCTCTGGGGAGAGACGGTATCAAGCGCGGAGAAACTGACGAACTCCTCCCATTCATCATCCATCGAATCCCTCAGAAAGAACCGAATGGTTCCGTCGGCGGGGTCAATGGTGGCCATCCCCCTGATGTTCAGGTCCTGGTCGGTCATATAGCCAACGACCATGGTGCCGTCATCAAGCGTTCCCGGGTTTTCCTGCAGCAGTGTCAGCTCTCCGGTCTCCAGGTCGCAGGAATAGACATCGAAGAACATCGGGTTGTTCCTGTTCATCTCGATGATAACCGTGTTGGGCTGGTCCCTGTCGGTATCGCTTACGTAAGCCTTCACGCCTTCGAAGGGAGTCAGGTCGGTGACCTCTTCGGTCTCTACATCCAGCCTGTAGACGTGTGTGTTCTCCTCGCCTGCCTGGTCCTGCATGTAGAGAATATCCTGGCCGTTCTTGGCCCAGAAGTAATTCGTGACACCGCGGTTTGTGTCGTATGTCAGCTGTCTCGCCCCGGTGCCGTCCACGTTCATAACCCACAGGTTCAGAACGCTGTCCACAGGTGCAATGTAGGCTATGAGGCTACCGTCCGGTGACAGCTGAGGACCTATCCTCTCGGGATTTCCGAAAAGAACGGTCCTGGGAATAAGGTCCGCGGCGCCCTCCGACTCCACGTGTTCTATGACGACATCCGATTCCCGGCCATTCTCGGCAACAGCGGGAGTTCCCTCCTCCCCGCAGCCGAAAGCCATGAATGCGCTGAGGAGAAAAATCACCGTTCCGAACCCGAATGCTCTTTTCATACCTTACGTCCTTTCTCTCTCCTGCGAGAGCGAAACATATTGGTCCTTACGATATTTCACGCGTCAATGCGGCTCCATGAACGAGGGAATCCCGGTCATGCGACCATGGTCCTTCCCCTTCAATAAGATTATACCTATCATATATTATGTATTGCTCATGTCCAAAAGCATCAACGAATTGAAGGAGTAAGTGTATGCCAGGCAACATGTTCAAAGATGACGGCAGGCTGAATATCCCTGATGTCAGGCGCGGCGGGAAGAAAACGGTGAGGGCTGAAGTGGTTGTCAACGCGGTGTACTGCCCGGAGGGACACAATCTGGTCTCCGTCCAGCATGAGGTTTCCGGATTTCCCGGTATAGCAGTCAGGTTCCATGGCAGGAAAAGCGGCAGTGGTATGCTGTCGCTGTCGGCTGTGTTCGGCGATACATCCTACTGTGTCATTGAGGGCAACCCGGACCCCGACGAGCCGCTGGAACTGTCCTGTCCCCACTGCGGCACTTCTCTGGACGTCCTGGCCAGCTGCCCCTGCAGGAACGATGCTGTCACCGTCATGGGCTATTTCTATCCCAGAAAGGACCCGCACCAGGCCATCGCATTCTGCAATGTGCTTTCATGCCCGAACTCTGCGGTCATCAGGTCGGGGGAGGCCATAAAACTGCTTGCGGAAACCGGCCGCTGAAAACTCCATGAAAGGAAAGTACGGGAGAAGCGTAAATGTAGTCGCAGGTTACCTGGGAGCGCTTCTCCTGATACTGGGGCTGGTCATGCTGGCCCCGCTCCTCTTTGTCCTGCTGATGAACTCCGAGGGTGAATCGCAGAGAACGCTTCTGGCTTTCGTCATACCCTCACTTATCTGCATCCTGTCAGGTTACTTTCTTCGCAGGACCATCGGGTACAGTGAGCCCAATACTACACAGGCCATGCTCATTTGCGCCATGGGATGGCTGGTCCTGTCGGCCGCGGGCGCTCTGCCATATGTGCTGGGAATCGGTGCGGGATACCTGGACGCCTATTTCGAGTCGATGAGCGGTTTTACCACTACCGGCATAACGATGTTCACAGGGTTGGATGAGATGCCCGAAAGCATCATTTTCTGGAGAAGCCTCACCCAATGGGTAGGCGGGCTGGGAATCCTGACCTTTTTCCTGGCGGTTTCCACTAGGATCCCGGGGGCGCATCTTCTCTTCGGGGCGGAAAGCCACAAGATATCCTCCGGAAGGCCTGTTCCAGGAATGATAAACACTGTAAAGATACTATGGACGGTCTACATCGGGTTCACTCTTCTCATTATCGCCCTGCTGAGGACCGCGGGCATGTCTATCTTCGACAGTCTGAATCACAGCTTCACGGTACTGTCCACCGGGGGCTTCTCACCGTACGATGCGAGTATAGCCCATTTCAGCTCTCTGCCGGGGCTGAACAGCGTAATGATAGAGTACGTCCTTATCCTGGGCATGATCCTGGGGGGCACGAGTTTCCTTGTGCATTACAGGGTACTCTCCGGCAATATCAAATCGATCTGGGATAGTTCGGAGATGAAGCTGTGGTGGCTTCTCATTGCGGGGCTCACCGCGCTGGTTCTGCTGGATCACTTTGTACTATCCGCCGAGGGAGGCTCTTTATCAGGTGAAGAGGCCTTTCGCACATCCATGTTCCAGACCGTCAGCGTTCTCACAACCACGGGATTCGGTACGCGCGACCTTACCAGTCCGTTTTTCGGGCCCCTTGCCGGCCAGCTCTTCCTGATGATGATGGTCATAGGGGGCTGCGTGGGTTCTACAGCGGGAGGGATCAAGGTTCAGAGGGTACTGATACTCTTCAAGGTTGCCGGTCAGCAGCTGCGCAAGCTGGTCGTGCCCAGAAGAGCCAGTAACATGATAGTGATCGACGGAAAGTATCTCGACGAGGTGGAACTGCACAGGGTATCCGCCATATTCTTCTTATGGACAGGACTGCTTGTATTCGGTGGCGCGGTCACATCCCTGCTCTCTTCCCTGGATGGCTACTCGTCCTTCTCGGGAATGTTCAGCGCCATGGGCAACATAGGTCCCTGTTTCATTTCCGTTCCGCAGATGGGAGACCTGAATCCGATCATCAAGATAGTGTACATATTCGGAATGCTGGCCGGCAGGCTGGAGATACTGCCGGTTCTGCTTCTGTTCAGCCCCAGGGCATGGCGTGTCTGGTAGAATAATGGAGGTGGCTGATGAACATAGTAGTGGCTGGAGCCGGTCTGGTGGGTAGGGAACTCACCAGGAAACTCCTTGATCACAAGCACGATGTAGTGGTCATAGATATCGATAACGAAGTGTGTGAGAGCATTTACGCCGAAACCGGCGCCGTTGCGGTCAACGGAAGCGCGACTTCCCTGGCGGTGCTGAAGGACGCTGGTGTGCACAGGGCCGACATTCTCATCTGTCTGATGAGGAACGATGTGGACAACATAGCCTGTTCAATTCTTGCCCGGAGTCTGGGAGTGCCTCGAATACTGGCCCGAATGCGGGACCCCGGTTATGAGAACGCGTACAGCTTATCGGGCGTGACCGTCATTGTAAGGGTAGCCGACCTTCTTCTGGACCAGCTGTTAATGGAGGTCGAGCAGCCGCCGGTGAAAAGAATAATGTCCCTGGGCGGAGGAGATGCCTACGTATACGCGGTAAGGATACCCGAGGGAGCCCGATGCATCGGAAAGTCTGTTAAGGAAGTTGCGGGGGCAAAGAATTTTCCAAAGGAAAGTCTGCTGATGGGCATCTATCGGGAAGACGATGAGGAATTCCAGATACCGCGTGGAAACTACGTACTTTCAGAAGACGATACAGTTTTTGTGATCGCCCACGCCGGAGACATCCAGCTTATAGCCGATGCCCTGGGAACCTAGTAGGGACGCACCTGAATTCATTAACTTAGTTGTCGGATAACTATAGATGATCTATGATAAATTGATTATACACAAACAGAATCAACATTATATACAATTTATAGTTATCTAATAATATGTAAACGGCCTAAGAAGTTAATGAATTCAGGTGCGTCCCTCTAGTTTATTACGGCGACGGGGGCGTCGTGGGCCAGGGAGTAGTGGCCTGAAGTAATGACCTGTTCACCAGCTTCAAGATTGTCCTCCACCGCCACGATGCCTCTTCCTTCCGGTCCCAGGGTTACGTAGCGCCAGTCAGCGTGTCCATCCTGAACCACGAAGACCATGTCCCGGTTGTCCCTTATCAGAACCGCTTCCTGAGGTATAACCAGCTCATCCGGATAGACATCCGTGACTATCTCCACTCGCGCCGTGGCTCCGACCCTTAGACTGGTCATGACTGGGAGGTCCACCACAACCTCTCCGGCCCTCATGGAAGGATCAACCACCGGTGAAACGGAAGCGACTGTGCCGACAACCGTGGTATCATGAAGTGAAGGGATGGTTACGTAGACCCTCTGCCCGGCTTCGCACCTGGCCAGCTCACGCTCGTCCAGGCTTACCTCCGCCTGAAGGCTCCATGGATCTATTATCGTTCCAAGCTGGGTCCCCGGGTACACGACCATGCCTTCTCTGGCGTTGATATCGGAAACGACGCCGTTGAAACCTGCTCTTATGGCCGCGTTGCCATACTGGGACTGTGCCGCGGCCAGGCTGGTCTGGGCATCGGCCAGGCCTGTGGTCTGACGCAGCATGTTACGCACCTCTTCTGTCAGCTCTCCCCGGTAGTTCTCCAGCTCGAACTCGTAGAGGGCCTGGGCACTCCTGTAAGCGCTCGACGCTGAAGAAAGCCTGGAGGCGCTCTCACCGGAAGCTATTCTGAACACCACTTCGCCTTCGCCTACCGCCGTTCCCACGTTCTCGGGAGCCTGCGCCACCTGTCCCTGAAGCTGGGCGGTTAGCGACTGGGTCCTGGCTGAGGACACTCTGCCGGTAGCGCTCACAACAGCGAACAGAGTATCCATTTTCGCCGTCTCGGCCGTGACGGGAAGAGGTGAAGGCTCCAGGGTCTCCATGCTGGTTTCCTCCTCCTCCGCCCCGCATGCCGCGAAGACCAGAACCACAATTGCAAATGCCGGCAGGAAAATTCTTCTAATCACTTTTCTTCCTCCCTTTCCGGGAAGTCAACTGTATAAGCGCAGGAAGGGATACCAGTACCAGGGGGGTGGAGATGATCATACCGCAGACAACGGTGAAGGAGAGGTTCTCCCACAGGTCGTTTGTCTGCTGCATGGGCCACAGAACCAGTGGCAGAAGGCCCAGAATGGTGGTGGCGCTGGTCTGCAGAATGGGTCTGAGCCTTTCCGCCACGACAATGTCCGCCGCCTTCTTGATATCCATTCCCGCTTTCTTCTTTTTCTGAAAACTGTCGACGATCAATATCGAATTGTTCACCGCGATCCCCACCAGAAATACGCTTCCAACGTAAGCCTGGGGGGAGAAAACCTTATCGAACAGCCAGAACCCGGCGACGACCCCCACCAGGGCCATGGGTATCACGGCCAGAATATACAACGGGGCGGTGAAGGATTCGAAGATGATTGCCGTGACGGCGAAAACAGCCAGTATGGCCAGCAGTACTATCAGGTTGAGATTGGTATCGTCATCCTGAAGCCAGAACGGAATATATCTCTCTTCATGGACCCTGTATCCGGATGGCAGCTCCAGGTTGTCAAGCAGTGACGCTCTGAATCTGGCGGCCATCCTTTCGGCGCCCATGAAGGAATAGCCTATAGTCCTTATATACTCCCCGTTCTCCCTTTCCACCGAGCCCTGGACTTCAAGTGTGTCTATTCTGACTATGTCGCCGAGTTCCATGGTCCCGCCGGCGGTTACAATGCGACTTTCCAGAACTGCTGATAACTCGGGATTCTCCATCCCGTCCAGCCTGAAGGTCATATCCATGCTCTCGTCGCCAACCTGCACCTCGGCTCCATAACCGCCTGCAAGATTGTACCTGAAGGCCTGGAATATCTGCGATGGGTTCACTCCAAGATCGGCCAGTTCCTGCCGGTCGAACATAACCGCCAGCTGGTTCCGCTCCGGTCTTCTGGGATCCCAGTTGATGTTGACCTCACCCACCCTGGGATGCTTTTTAAGCAGTGTCTGTATGGAAAGGGCAAGGTCCTTCAGACCCTGATAATCGAAGCCCCTCAGTTCGACGGTCTGCATCATACCCGCGCTCTGACTGCTTCTCCAGTACGGTTCAGGGTTCATCCCGACTACGTACATGCTCCTGGTTCCCGCCACTGTAGTGGCCAGGGCTCTGGCTTCAGCCTCAATCTGAAGCCCGTATCCTGTTTCCACCGCTTCTTCGGTTAGTACTGAATAAATGACTGCCGATTCACCGAATACAGAGGTCCTGGTTGACTCGATGCCTTCCCTGTTGGTCAGGATAGCCTCGAAGCTCCGGGCGGTATCGTCCACCACGTCCTGAGGGGTCCCCGGCGGATACTGCATCCTGACCATCACGAAATCACGTTCGAAGCTGAAGCCCCATTCCTGACCCTTTTCAACCTTGTCGATAAACAGATAGACGGCGCCGCCGATGAGAAGAAGGGCGATAACCACAGCGATCAACGGGCGGTGATGGAGAGCGGCGATCATTCTCGCAAGCTGCCGGTCCCATTTCTTTTCCCTGTACCATTTGTCTGACTTCCATCTGCCGGCTATGGAGGGCACAAGGGTTAGACACACGATGTAGGAGGCGGTCAGCGTAGCTGCGATAGTAAAAGCAAATGGCTTGTAGTACAGCTTGAGCAGACCCTCGCTGGAAAGTATCGGAACCAGGGCCACCATCGTAGTGAGTATGCCGCCAAGGATGGGCATGGCTACTTCCTTTGCGCCGATACCTGCGGCCTTCAGGGGTGGGATCCCGTGACGCCTCTGGTAACCGATGGACTCGAGGACCACCACCGCCCCGTCCACCAGCAGTCCGAAAGCGATGGCCAGGGCACTCAGTGTAAGCACATTTATGCTGTAACCGGCAAGATACACAGCTGTCACGGCCATGGCTGCGGAAAAGAGTATGGAACTCAATATCAGCGGAGTGGAAAGTGGGCTGTGATTGAGCAGCAGAAGTATCAGAACAATGGCGCACAGTGATATGAGCGCGCGCCAGGAGAGATCCTTCAGGTCCTGGGTTATGCTCTCCGTACCATCCTCGGTAAGACTGACGGTAATGCCCGGTGGAAGCTCGTTCTGCAGTTGATTTACTTCGTCCTTCACTCTCCCCGCGACCCGGACCGCGTTACTTGAGGCACTACGGTCTATCTGCAGGCTGACCTGGTCCATCCCATTGTAACGGTAGATGTAATCACTGCCGGTGTCGTAATCAACCAGAATCCTTGAAGCCACATCCGAAAGCTCTATGAACCTTCCGCCGCGATTTGATATGACCAGGTCCTTCAACTCCCCAACGTTGCCTGGAACGGTGGAAACGCGGATGACCGCTTCCAGCCCTGAGGAATCCACAGCCACGCCTACGTTCCTGTCAACTATGCCCCTGTCTACCGCGAACGCAACTTCTGTCAGGGTCAGATCGAGTGCATTCAGGGCATCACGGTTGATATCGACCACTATCTCCTGCCGGCCCAGCCCTTCCACAATTACAGAACTCACACCCTCTATTCTCTCAAGCCTGGGGACGATGATGTCGTCGGCTATCTGCTCGAGTATCGACGGTTCGGCACCTGTGACCGCATAGATGAGGAAACCCTGGCTGGTTAGTTCCCTGGGTACCGCCTGTGTGACACTTCCTATCATCACCGCATCGGGAAGCTGATCCTTCAGGAATGATATCCTTTCGGTGAGCTCCATGGCGGCCACATCCATGTCCGATCCCTTTTCGAAGGACACGCTTACATTCGAACTTCCTGTCCTGGAAGTGGAAGAGATTTCAACAACACCTTCCACCTCACGCGCTACTTCCTCTATGGGACGGGTAACCTGCTGGCAGATGGCTTCCGGGTCCGCTCCCGACCAGGAGGCCGATACGTTAAGGGTTGGAAGGGTCGCGTCGGGTGTACCCTCGATAGGCACCATGTTGAAGGAAACCACGGCCAGGAAGAGCAGGGCCACGAAAATGACTGCAGTTCCCCTCGGTCTGTGGAGAACAAGATCAACCATCGACAACCGGGTCCTTCTTTCCGGAAAGTACCTGGTAGAGAACCGGGACCAGCACAAGCGTCAGGGCAGTGGCGATTGTTATGCCGCCTATGACAGCAATGGCCAGGGGCTGGCGAAGGCTGGCTCCGGAGCCGAAGCCGATCGCCATGGGAAGGAGGCCCAGAACGGTGGTCGCGGTGGTCATGAGGACCGGCCTGAAGCGATCCCTTCCAGCCATTATTATGGCATCATGCTTGCTCAATCCTTCTTTGCGAAGCTGACCTATCCTCTCCACCAGGAGAATTCCGTCATTCACCACGATACCTGACAGCACGACCATTCCGATTCCCGACAGTGCGTTCCAGCTCTGGCCGAACACCGCCAGGCCCAGGACAACACCTATGATGCCCATCGGAACGGTGAACATAATCACGAAGGGTTCCCTGAAGGACTCGAACTGGGTAGCCAGAAGTACATATACCAGGCCGATGGCCAGCATCGCGGCAAGGATCAGGCTCGAAGTGGTTCTGTCCATCTCCTCTATCTCGTCTCCCTGCCTCAGCTGGACGGGAGCTTCTTTGAGAAGAGTGTCCGCTGCCAGGGATACTTCCTGCGATAACCTCGCCAGGTTGCTTCCAGAACCCTGGATCCTTATCCCTACCGCTCTGTTGCCCTGGTTATGCTCGATAAAACCTGGAGTCTGCTGCCTGACAGCCCGCGTCACCCTGTCCAGGGAAAGAAGTCCCAGGGATGTTGGAATGGAACGGGAAAGCATGGAATCTATCGGTATTCCTTCGCCCGTTCCCGCCAGCAGGACGACATCGACCCTCTCATCCTGCCGGTAATAGGTAGTTGAGATGATTCCCCGGGACAGGCTCTCCACGAAATCAGCCACGTCGTTCGCCGTGAGCCCGAACAGGCTGAGCAGCTCCTGATCCAGATCGAGGACCATCTCAGGTTTGCCGGGCAGGTACTGTACGTCAGCCGATTCAACTCCCTCGTAGCCTGAAAGTACGGCCGCAAGGCCCTGCGCGGCCTGCAGGTCAGCCTCTATGTTCTCTCCCTCGAGGTAGACGGTGAAGGAGCTTCCGCCTCCCAGTATCTCGCCCAGAAGCGATTCCCGTTTCTCGACGGTAAGGGGAAAACTGAATACGGAATTCCAGGCGTCCCGCAGGAGAGGCATGGCTTCAGTGGCTTCCGAAGGCGATGAGTAGGAGGCCGTGAGAACCGCGTCCACACCCTCCTGCGAACGAACCCCGCTTCTACCTGAAACCCACTGGGCGCCGGACTCGTCCGCCAGGACCGTGACCTCTTCGGAAAGATCTATTATCTGCCTCATGGAGGCTCCCATGGGTGCGGAATAGGAGATCTGCAGCTGATCCACGGGTGTACTCGGCAAAAGCTGCATCGGAAGGCCCAGGCCCACAAGCAGGGCAAGGATGAAGAGCACCAGTGTTCCGCCCAGTACAATCAAGGGCATCTTGAGCACCTTATCCATCAGACCTGCGTAACGTTCCTTGTATCTTGTGGTGACATCCTCGCTCTTCTTGATACGCCTGAGCCTGGCCGTGAGGGTAGGAATGAGAGTAACGGCCACCAGCAGGCTTGCCAGAAGGGCGAAACCGACTGCCAGCGCCTGGTCCCGGAACAGCTGGCTGGAGATGCCTTCCATGTATACAACCGGGAAAAAGACGATAAGTGTAGTCAGTGTACTGGCCGTTATCGCCTTCCCCACTTCGGTGGTACCGCTGCCGGCACCTTCCCTGGCACCCTCTCCGCTTTCCCTTCTCCTGTAGATGGCTTCGAGTACGACCACCGCATTGTCCACCAGCAGTCCGGTTCCCAGTGCCAGCCCCCCCAGGGACATGATGTTAAGTGTGATTCCGGAAATGAACAGGAAGAAGAGGGCGATGGCGATGCTCAAAGGAAGGGAGAGACCGAGTATCAGGGGACTTCTCCAGTCTCTCAGGAAGAAGAAAAGAACGCCGAAAGCCAGTATGCCTCCGAGTATGAGGGCTTCAATAACCTCGCCTATGGATTCCTCTATGAACTGGGCGTCGTTCTGAATGACACTGAGGTTCAGTGCCTGATACTCGTTGTTGAGTTCATCTATCAGCTCCTCAACGTTTCCGGCCACCTCGACTGTATTGGCTTCGGCCATTTTCCTGACCCGAATAATAAGGCATCTGTCCCCGTTGAAGCTGGCCCATTCGGTAACCGGCTTCTCGCCCAGGGATATCTCGGCTACATCGCTCAGCAGTATGGGAGTAGTTCCCCTTACCCCTATTACGGTGCTCTCCACATCCTCAAGAGTGGAGAACTCGCCTTCCAGGGAGAGAAAGAATTCCCTCTGACCGTCCCGGACCAGGCCTCCGGACATTGAGACATTGGACCCGCGCAGGGCCATCGATACCGTTTCCGGATCGAGATTCAGCTCCTCAACCGCGCCCTCCCTCAGCTGAACGAAAACAGCCGGTTCGGCCTCACCCTGTATCTCGCTGCCGGCGACTCCCTCCGCCTGATCTATCCTTGTGGTAACGATCCTGCGGGCAAAATCGGTAACTTCGGTCCAGTCGCCCGATTCCATGGTCATTAGTATTTCCATGAATGGTCTGCGGGACGGGTCGTAGTCTACGATGGTGGGACGGCCTGCCTCTGCCGGAAGGGACCAGCCGGCAACGTCAAGTTTCTCTCTGACCTCCAGCCTGGTGAAGTCCATTCGGGCTCCCCAGTCGAACTCCAGCGTTATCCTGCTCCTGTCGCCGTAGGACCTGGATGTGTAGCTCCGCAGTCCCCTTACGCCGGCGACTGAGTTCTCCAGAGGGTCGGTCACCAGCCGTTCTACCTCGTAGGGGCTTGAGGAGGGATAGGTCGTCTCTATTGTGAGCCTGGGGTACTCAACGGAGGGAAGAAGGTCCACCGGCATTTTTATGACCGCCACTGCGCCAAGGAGAGCGGCGACAATTGACAGGACTGTTACTGCGACCGGCCTGGAGATGGCACTGTTGGTAAGTCTCACCGGGACAACCCCCGTTCTCTCAGATGATAAATACCATGGAACAATACATCAGAAATCGCGGATTCGCAAAAAATACCGGTTTTAATATGGGCTATCTCTCTGCAGATTATTTACTTATGGCGATAGTGAATACATTTCCACTTTCAGACGGGGAGACTGGGATTACGAATATCCTCTGCGCGAACCATATGCCTTCTCAAGAAATCTGCAGCTTCAGAATGCCAGCGCCCTGATTCAAGGTTTGCATAAGTATCGATATCCTACCATATATCAAATTCGTATTCAGTGATCTGCCGGTTTCCCGGGGAGGGGAAGAAATGAGAATGATCCTGCTTGCTCTCTTGCCGCTTCTGGTCATGGCATGCGGAGAGCGGTCAGATGAGGTTCCTGCCGAAGTTCAGAACCGGATCGATATCGATACACTGGTCGTTTCAGATTCCATCGGTGTTTTTGTGGGGGACAGCAGTTACATGTTCGGATACATCGCCTGCGCTGAAGCCCTTCCGGGAGGGGGAGCCATACTGCTGGACCAGAGAACGGGCCTGGTCTCGAGCTTCGATTCCGAAGCCCGGTTCATATCATCCTTCGGAGGTCTGGGCGAGGCTCCGGGAAGATTTAACAGACCCAGCCTTATGACTGTTCTCGGTGATGGAAGGATAGCTGTCATCGACTGGATGGACAGGGAAGTTGTCTTCTTCTCACCGGAGGGGGAGTATCTGGGATCCAGAACCACTCCATATCGTGATACTCCTCTGGACATGAGAGCCGCGGGTGATTCCGGCTACGTAATCTATTCCACTCCCTCAAGGCAGGTGGAAGGCACATTCAGAATGGGTTTCGAAGTGAACATCTGGCAGGGCGGGGACGAGGAACCCGCGGCAACCGTCTTTTCACATCTCTTCGATTTCGGTCAGGAGGATTACGATTTCAGGCCGGGATACCTGGCTGTTGCAGCTGATGAGGATGGGCGCGTATACCTGCACAGGATGAACTCCGATGAATATCTGATAGAGGTCTTCGACCCCAATGGGAATTCAATGGACAGCATAGCCTCCGAACCGGTTATTCTTACCTGGGATGAGGCCGAAAGGTACTGCTACGTTCCTCAGGTGATGTTCGGTGTCCAGGATGAGGGGGAGACCCACCAGGTCAGGGGTGAAATGACCGACTGCCTTCCGCAGGTTGAGCGAATGGGGGTTGATTCCATCGGTAACCTCTGGGCTCAGAGGGGAACCTCCAGGGAGATCATGTGGGATGTGTTCGATCCTCAGGGCGAACAGACAGAACAGGTATACCTTACCTCCTTCCCGGATACGGTGTTCATGAGGATTCAGATAAACGAACATGGAATAGTAGCCTGGAACCTTGCGCCTGAGGATTATCCAAAACTCTATTTCCTGGAATACAAGGAATGAGTGTTCCAGCATTATCCATGCATTTTTCAGGTACGGCGGCGTGATGCGCAATTCGCAGAGAAAAATAGCGGTATAGATTTTTTATTATTATATATAGAGTGTTATCGGTCAAGTAAGTTAACGTAGTTAGGTGCGTCCCTAGATGGAATTTTTCAGTCTGACGGACAGGCCGCCGGACGGGTTTCGGAAGATCGGCCCCCGGTTCGAGGACCTCCCTCCAACACCGATAGTACTACACGCCGATACACCTGAGCAGGCTCTGGCGTACTTAAGAAGATGCGCCTCGGGCAGCCGCGGCGTTGTGGTGGTCCCCGGCGACCCCTTCAATTCATCACCTCTCAGCAGGGGATTCTGGCTCCTGGAGGTTCCGCGCGGCATGTCCGCCTCCGTGAAGGACATAGCTTCCCGCTATCTCGACATCTTCGGGTGCGGGGACATCGCAATGGAGGACAGCTACGAGTCCCTTCAGGGACGCATCTCACAGCTGCTGCTGCACGCCGTCCGAACCGGAAAGACCGAGGAAATGCTGAGAAAGAACGAAACTCAGCTCGGACAGATATATTCCCTGGTTCACATAGGCAGCTGGAAATATCGGCCCATGGCGGATGAGCTGAAGCTTTCTCCCGAACTGCGAAGCATCTACGGCATTCCGGAGGACGGGATTTACTCCAGCGTCGACGGCTTCATTTCCGAATTCACTCATCCTGACGACATCGAGAAGGTTCAGGCCGCGGTAACGGAGGCGCGGGAGGGCGGTAAGGCCGAGTCCATCACTTTCAGGATAATCCGCCCCTCCGGCGAATTCAGATGGATAGCCGCCCCGGGACCGGAAGTGGTCAGCCGGGACGAATCCGGCAGACCACTTGAGATAATGGGGGTCCAGCAGGACGTCACGGAACAGAAAAAGGCCGAAGAGGAGCTTCTGCAGAGCGAGATGAAGCTGACCGAAGCGGCCAGACATATGCCTGGAGCCATCTTCCAGTTCTTCATCAGGAAGACCGGGGAGTACGGCATAGATTTCGTCAGCGGTAATCTGGAAAAGATACTCGGCAGCATGAACGACTCCGGAAACCTATTCGACAGCTTCGCAGCGGGAATACCCACTGAAGAGGGCCGGGACCGCTTCTACTCCTCCATAGACAGGGCCGTTAGCAACATGGATGACTGGAGCTTCGAGACGGAATTCCGAAAATCCTCAGGAGACATCATCTACCTGAGGGGAATATCGAGACCATCGCTGCTGAAGGATGAGATCCTCTACAACGGTATCCTGCTTGACGTGACGGACCGGAGAAAGGCGCTGGATAGGATACGCCATCTCAACTCCCTGCTGCTGGCCATCAGGAACCTCAACCAGCTTATCGTTCAGGAACAGAACATCGACGACCTGATGCGCAGGGCCTGCGATACCCTTACGGAGACCAGGTCCTACCAGGACTGCACCATCGCCCTGCTTGACGGTGAGGCCGGCATAGGAAAGCTGTTCCAGGCGGGCGAGAGGAGCTTTCCGAAGATGGAGATGATCTCCGACGCGCTGCCGAAATGCATAGACGAAGCCCTCAACACGGACGGCTATGTGGTGATGAAGAACAAATCACAATGCGCGGGATGCCGTTTCATCGGAGGTCATGGTGAGGAGTTCCATCCCACCTTCGTGGCGCCCATGAGATCCGACTCGGGGCTGGCGGGAGTCCTGTTCATAGCTCTGAGCGAAGCTCAGATAGATGAGGAGGAATGCGGCCTTCTGCAGGAGGTAGCCCTCGACCTTGCCCACGCAATGGAGAAACTGAGTGCCGAAGAGCGGCTGGCAAGGTCGGAACTCAGGTACAGGACCCTGTTCAACGCCTCACGGGACGCGATAATGACCCTCGAACCACCCTCCTGGAAATTCACGTCCGGGAATCCGGCCATACATGAACTTTTCGGGGTCAGCTCGGAGAAGGAGTTCACCTCCATTGAACCCTGGCGGCTCTCGCCGGAGTATCAGCCCGACGGCCGCGACTCCAGGGAAAAGGCCCTGGAGATGGTGGAGAAGGCGATGACCGAAGGCTCAAATTACTTCCGGTGGACTCACAGACGCGTGACGGGGGAGGAATTTCCCGCCACGGTCCTCCTGACCAGGGTGGATATGCCGGACGGCAGTTTTCTGCAGGCCACTGTAAGGGACATCACGGACCGCAGGGAGAGCGAGATGGAACTGAGCCGTCTCCGCAACTACATGGCCAACATCATCGATTCCATGCCCAGCGTGTTAATCGGGGTAAGCAGGAAGGGCAGGATAACCCTCTGGAACTCGGAAGCGCAGCGGAGGACCGGTCTGGGTCCGGACAGCGTGTTCGGCAGAGAGCTCAGCGAAGTTATCCCCTGGTTCAGCCGCTACAGAGTACTGATAGAGGAGAGCATCGATTCCCGGAAGGTGGAGTACAGGCCGAAGCAGAATACCTCCACCGGGGAGGAGATCCGTTACGAGGACCTTACCGTGTACCCCCTGGTAGCTGACCATGCGACGGGAGCCGTGATAAGGCTGGACGATGTGACGGAACAGGTTCACATGGAAGAGATGATGATCCAGTCCGAGAAGATGCTGTCCGTGGGAGGGCTCGCGGCGGGGATGGCGCACGAGATAAACAATCCGCTCGCAGGTATGATGCAGAACGCCGAGATGATCCTGAGACGCCTCACGAGAGATGTCCCCGACAATGAGAGGGTCGCCTCGGAAGTGGGCACCACCATGGAGGCCGTGAGGGGATTCCTGGAAAAGGGGAACATCCTGAACCAGCTCAGAATGATCCACGACTCCGGCAGAAGGGCCGCCCTGATAGTTCAGAACATGCTCAGCTTCGCCCGCACGAGCGAGGGAAGACCGGACAGCAACGACCTCCGAGAGATCATGGACAGAACGCTGGAGCTGGCGGAGAACGACTACGACCTGAAGAAGAAGTTCGACTTCCGGCAGGTGGAGATAGTGAAGGAATACGGGGAGAACGTTCCGCCTGTGCTCTGCCATCCAAGCAAGATCCAGCAGGTCTTCCTCAACATTCTGAGGAACGGCACCGAGGCGATGCACGAATCCCGCTACAGGACCGGCAGACCGGAGACTTCCCGGTTCATCCTGAGAATAAGGGAAGAGCCCCCCTTCGTGGTCACGGAGATAGAGGACAACGGCCCGGGAATACCCGAGGGGCTCAGGACCCGGATATTCGAACCCTTCTTCACGACCAGGGACGTGGGTACAGGTACCGGCCTGGGACTCTCCGTCTCCTATTTCATAGTGACCGAGGAACACGGCGGCGAACTGGAAGTGGACTCGGTCCCCGGCAGGTACACCAGGTTCATAGTAAGACTGCCCCCGGCACCGGACAGTGATAATGGAAAACAGCGCCGGGACCCTGGTCATGGATGACGAGGAGTCAATAACAGCAAGCCTGAGCTACCATTTCAGAGACACTGGGGATTCCGCACCCGGGGAACCGGTCAGGGTCTTTTCAGACCGATGGCGGGTCTCCCGGAACTCAGTCAGCCCTCACCCCTTCTTCATGGCGCCGGTCCAGACGGTGTAGGCCACCGCGCTCACGCCGAAGATGCCTCCTGCTACGTAAGCCCAGGTGGCTTCAGAACTTATGGCTATGACCAGGAAGATTGCCGCGAGTATCAGGAATATGACGTCGAAAATCGTGGCCTTGGCCCATTTACCCACGGGAGCCTCGCCGGAAAGGACCTCCTGACGGCTGGCGTCCACAAGTATCCTGTAGTCCTTGCCGCCGTAACTGTACATGAGTTCCCAGATGGGCAGGTATACCAGGTCCACCCCGTGAACATCGATGGTTGTGTCCACGTCGGTTATCCTTGTGGCTTTGCTCTCAGCCCGGCTCTGGTGCATCTCGATTATCCTGTTCCTGGCGTTGCTCTCCGCCCTCTCCTGAACTATCTGACCGTTGACGATGCTCTCGTTCATGTTGTGCTTCTTGAATTCCTCGATGGAGAAATCGGCCTTCCCCTCCAGAAGGTCCTTGTTGGGAGCTCTTTTGGACCCGCCGATCCTGAAGATGAACCTGCCCCAGTCGGGAAACACGCTCTGCCTGCCCGGCTCGATGTTCCGGATGCCCCAGAATTCCGATGTGTCCTCCCTGGCGTACACCGGCCACGTATAGTCTTCGGAGAAACGACCCTGTACCGGCTCCCAGTACTTCTTGGTCGCCTTCTTGTCACCCTCGCCCACGGTCTTGGTCTTCTGCTGCTCACCTCTCCAGTGCGTGCTCGCGGTGCAGCGGACCACCCAGTAGGGCAGGACCCTTGCTTCCGTCTGTCTCCACTGGACCTTGTTCGGAAGTTCCCTGGACTTGTAAAACCCCTTTTCCAGCCAGCCCGAAGCGATACCTATGGCCTCGTCCCTGCCGACCCTGGGGGGAAGCATGTAATGGGACTCGAGGGTCACTATCTGATCGAACTCGGCCAGCATCGTCGTGGTCCCGCAGTATTCGCAGGTTATCACGGCCTCCCCCTGCATATACTCGAGCGGGGCGCCGCAGTTGTCGCAGCTGATCTCTTTTATGGTGGGTTTCCCGTCGTCTGCCGGGGGTTCTTCTTCCGGAGTCTCCGGGACTTCCTCAGTGGATTCAGGTTCGCCGTTATTCTCTTCAGCCATAGTGTCCCTCCATCATTGATGCGCGGTACTGCCCGTAGCGGGCATGCTCCGGCCATCCTGCGCGGCCAGAATGGAAGATAATGAAAATCAACCCCGCTGCAATATGAGGCTCAGCGGTCAGGTCTGCAGGCAGTCCTGCCGCCAGAGACAGTCCATACGGTCGCAGTGACCGTCCGCCGTGCCGAAGCAGGGATAATTGCCCTCGCTCTCCTGTATCGCTCGTATCAGCTCCGCCTTCTTCAGCCTGGAGACCCCTTTCAGTCCCAGGTCTGAAGCAATCTCGAGTATTTCCTTCTTCGTCATCTAAACCCTCCTTCCGCCGGGTCGGACACCAGCTATTCCCGAATGGTGACCTTCTTGATTTTGTCCCCCTGATGGATGGAATCCACCACGTCCTGACCGCTTACCACCTTTCCGAAGACGGTATGCCTTCCATCGAGATGGGGCTGGGGGCCGTGGGTGATGAAGAACTGGCTTCCGTTGGTATCCGGCCCCGCATTGGCCATGGATATCACGCCGGTTTCATGCTTGAGCGGGTTATCCTCCAGCTCGTCCTCGAACCTGTA
>JAWOBF010000055.1:0-5455 GCA_046498225.1 Candidatus Aegiribacteria sp. | reverse complement strand
TACGCCGCCGGCAACTTCTACCTCAACGACAAGCCCACCGGGGCCGTGGTGGGACTGCAGCCCTTCGGAGGGGCCAGGGCTTCGGGAACCAACGACAAGGCCGGAGGCCCCCTTAACCTCCTGAGGTGGGTAAGCCCCAGGACCATAAAGGAGACCTTCATTCCCGCCACGGATTTCAGGTACCCTTTCATGGAATAGCTCCTGCGCCCCCCTGCGGTATGAACACCCGGCTGTGCGGAACAGGAATGAATGGCCCCGAAAATGGAAGCAGCATACGATTCATACTGCGGCCCCAACCTCGGCATCCGTTCCAACTTGTGCGCGGATACCTGCCCCATGTGCGGGGAAGCCCCGCACAACCCGGTGAAGGTGGGAAAAGAACTGCAGGGATACCCTGAGCTATGAACGATGCCGGTTCTTCTTTCGGGAAGACGACGCAGGGGACAGCCGGGCAATACTCGGCCCCCGCGTGGCCGGGGGGATTGCTGGAGGGGGCCGACCGGGTATACTCGTCGTGAGCAGATAGGCTTGATCCACACCCGCGGCATCCAGGGGGTGCCGCGGGAACGTTCCTTGCCGGAGCGGCATTTGCCGGGAGGATATTTCAATGAAGGTCGAACTCTGTTACGCTCAGGATGCCTCAGCTGAAGCCGACTCCTTCGAAAGGATACTGGCCGAAAGATCCGTTGATACAGTCGGGGAAGCCGCATCCGATTCCAATGGTATGGTGCTTCTGCTGTCCCCCGATGCCGCCGGATCGGAAGATATCCTGTCAAAGGTGCAGAGAGCGATTGAGAACGGAACTGATCTATATCCCGTTTTCCTGAGTGATATCAAGCTCCCCGGAAGACTGCATTTCCTCATATCTAACCACCAGTGGCTGAACGTGTTCTCCTGCGGCCTCGAGAGAGCGGCCGAGAGAATAACAACTCATCTTTTTCTCATGGAGAGGCACTCCGATCCGGGCAGGAGGTCATCCGCACCTGTCATCTCCCCCCCCGGCTGCCGGCATTTTACCGGAAGACGCAGGGAACTGGATCGTCTTGAGGAGGCTGCTGGTGCGGCCCTTGATTCTGAGGGTCCTGTACTCATGGGAATCAGCGGCATGGCTGGGGTAGGGAAGACCAGTCTCATATGGCACTTTCTTTCGAGGCTGGGCAGCGACGGCAAGGATTTCATCGCTGTTTCATCCGATCCCGTTGACAGCAATGTGGATTTCATCCTCTGGGCAAAACTGATCGAGAAGATGTCCGGACTGGCAGACGGCGGGATATCCAGGGACGGACCCGTCCGGGGTTTCGAGAAAGAATCGGATAAGGAGCTGCCGGAAGAGGTCGCTTTCCTTCTGCCGCTGAAACACAGGCTTCCCCCCGCACCACCTGAAGATCTCAGGAAACTGGGAGAAAGAGTGGCGGATTACATTTCGGAAGTGATCCGCAGACGCTTCTCAGCTGGCTGCCGGGTTTTGTGCATAGACAATATGCACTGGACAGATTCCGGTAGCATGTCCCTGCTGAAGCCAGTTCTGGAGAGACTGGACAATCTGCCTCTGACGGTACTGTTCGCTTACAGGCCTCTGTTGCCGGACGGTTCCCCCCTCTCGATACCTGTGCCGGACAACTGCACTGATGCAGGAGAGATATCACTGGCGCCACTGAACAGGCAGGAATCGCTGACATTGCTGAAGAAGCTGCTGGGTTCTCTGCCCGATGGAGAAATGGAAAGGATGGTCTCGGAGTCGGGAGGATGGCCCCTTCATCTCGAGCTGATGGCCCGAAACCGCATTCATGGAGAGAATAAGGGAAGGGGCGATACGAGTCTGCTGATACGCAGGAGTTTCGAAAGACTCCCTGTATCAAGGAAGATTCTTCTAGAGGGACTTGCGGTTCTCGGGGGCGATGCCATAACGGGTCTGGTGATAGATACGGCAGGAATAGACAGTGAGGGCGATCATGATTTTCTGCTGCAGGACGATGATTTCGTCCTTCGAAAACGGTCATCGTTTTCGGACAGACTGGTCTACAGGCAGGGATTGCTCAGGGAAGCCGTATACAAATCAATGGACTCCGGGGATAGGAATAGGATGCATCTGCGGGCGGCGGTCCTCCTGGAGGAGAGGTATGCCGGGGATCCGAGGTTCGCCGGGGAGATCTGCGGACACTATCAGAAGGCGGAGAGATATGAGAAGGCCTTCAAATACGCCTCCGCCTACTTAGATCACATGAACTCGGTCTTTCACAGCAGTTCTGTGGTCGTATGGGCGGAGAGGGCCGAGCAGCTGGCATACAGGCTGGGAATGAACAGGGCAAGAGCCGTTAAACTGGCGGAATTTCTGCAGATGTCAGAGGAGGCCCGGGGAAGACTTGGTGACACCAATGGGCGGGAGGAGACCCTGGACAGGCTCATGGAGCTAGCCCGGGAGTACGATCTGCCTGAAAGACTCTCCTCCTCCTACTGCTCACGGGCGTACATCAGGAAAGATCAGGGAAGGTACGGCGAGGCGAGGCAGCTTCTCGACAGGGCTCTGGAGTTCTCGGGATCAAGCGAGGATACCTATCGTGCGGCAACCGTCATTTCCAGCATGGCCGCGATAATAAGCGATCATGTTGATTGTTTCGGTGAGGCGGAGGACCTCTACCTCAAGGCTCTGGGAATATTCAGGAAACTCGGCAAGAGAAGGGATGAGGGCGTCACCGAGACGCACCTGGGGATATTGCACCTGGAGTCCGGATCATACACGAAAGCCCTGGAACACAACGAGCTAGCCCAGAGCATTTTCAGAGAGATCGGTTACCTGTACGGGGAAGCCGTGGCTCTCACAAACGCGGCAAACATCTACGCCAAGCTGCATGACAGGTCCAGGGAGCTTCGGTACATGGACATGGCAGCCACCATATTCGGTAAGGCGGGAGATACGCATTCTCTGGCTATCACCCTGGGCAACAGGGCTAACTCACTCAATTCAGTGGGCAGGCTCCAGGAGGCTCATCATGCCTACATCGAAGCGATAGAATTGCATTTGAAGACGGGGAACAGAAGAAGCGAGGAGAAGTCCAGGACGAATCATGCCCACAATCTCAGGATTCGGGGACTCTTCCAGGATTCCCTCGAGCAGCTTGCCAGGGCGGAGAAGATCAATCGTCTGACAGGCAACGAGTACTGGAGGATGAGGATACTGGAGAGCAGGGCTAGATGCCTCATCGAAATGGGGAGGATCGACGAAGCGGAGGAGATTCTGGGACCGGTACTGGACCTCTCCACGGAGAAGGGGTACGCCGTACTTGGAAGGATAAGGAACGATATGGCGGCCTGCTGCCTTTCGAAGGGCCGCTATGCCGGGGCCATAAGCCACTGTGATCTTAATCTGAGTGGCTTCGAAGGGGGATTCTCGATCGATTCGGTTCAGGCCCTGGCACTGAAGTCGGATTCACTGATAGCAGCCGGTTCTGCTGCCGAAGCACTGTTGTGCAGCCGGTCTGCTGTGGACTGTTCGGGTGACCATCAGGAGGTTCTGGGAAGGACCGCGGCGCTTGCGTCCCACGGCAGAGCTCTGGCAGCAAACGGCGAAAATGAGCGAAGTAGATCCTATCTCATGAATGCTTCCGAGATACTCGATGAGTGCGGATTCGGGAGGCTCTCCTGGTTCTGTGGGACGGAGGAATTCAGGTGCTGACTCCCGATTGCGGAAGAGTTGACAGTACCGCAAACTTCAGGTAGCTCCTGGAGAAAGAATATTTCCTCTTGAGGGAATTATCAACCACATCCAGTAAACCGGCATCAACCAGTGCTGAGAGATCCGTTCTGGTCTTACTGATGTCAACGTGATCTCCAAGTATCCTTCTCACATCCTCCAGCTGGAAGGGTGACCCGGAAAGCGCTCCCGCTCTCAGAACGTCCCTTCGGGACCTATGCAGCTTAGCCAAACTGCTGAACGCCTGGTCTTCCATGGCGGCGGAGAGACGGGTCAGAGGTTCCCTGAAATGCAGAACACCATCAATTTCGTTGATCATGCCGTTCTCTTCAGCATTCTTCAGAACCTCCGCAACGAATCGCGGGTTCCCACTGCAGAAAGTTATCAGTTCATCCAGAGCCTCTTCGGAGAGATCTGCTGCGAGAGAGGTCATCATTCTCACCTGGTTCGATCCAAGGGGTTTCAGAATGATCTCATCCGGATTGAAATCGGCGATCCTATCCATTAGTTCCCCCGACGGAGCATTCCGGTATGTGAGGATGAACAGTACCGGGCTGCTGAAGCGCTGGCTGGACAGGACTTCAGCCAGTGTATGGAGACTGGCCGAATCGGACCTGTCCATATCCTCCAGTACAGTCACCAGGAATCTGCTCATGGATCTCCTGCCAAGGAGGCCGCATAGACTTTCTCTCCATTCGCGAAGACTGATCAGTTCGGGTATCGGGTGCTCACGGCCCGAAAGTTCCCTGCTGATTGCTTCCCAGAGACGGTTGTGGGTCCATTTGCTGTTCAGCGGAGAGCTTCTCAGTACGGAGAATTCGGTAGAACCTTCCAGTTCATGGACAAGTGTGTCCATCAGGACCGTTTTTCCGCTTCCCGGATATCCCCTGACGCCGGTTATGAGATGTGAGCATCCTCCCAGACCTTTCGAGTTCGAAGCCTCTCTGAGTTCCTCCATCCTTGACCTGAGGAGAGCCAGCTCCCGGGATCGGACTGTAGTGATCCTGCCGGTCTCTTCATTTACGCTGGAAGTTTCGGGTAAGCCTTCTTTGCTCTCGCTTTTCGACTTATCCGCCCTGAATGAACGTACGTGAGCACATAGCATTGAGAATTCCCGTGAGACCCTAACTGACTCCCGGCAGTCCCTTGACAGTTCGGTGGCTTCTTTGACCGCTTCTTCCATCTCCTCCAGCAGACGCCAGTCGATATTCGAGGCGGCCCTGCCTACGGAAAGCCCGATGCCGGCTTTCAACTCCGCTTCATCTACTCGGTGCTGGAGGAGGATCTGCTGCAAAGCGGAAGCGAAGGCGACCGTGATTTCCGGGGTGTGGCCTGTCGACAGACTGTCGAAGAGGTAGAGATCCCCCTGCAGAGCAGAATCGGGCCTGAACCCTCCAAACCCCCTGCACAGCTTTTCCGCATGCACCAGTATTCGGTTCTGAAGCTGCAGGGGGTTCTTCCTCCCAAGCCACAGCCTTACAGCGAACACGGGACGCACCTCGCCGCTGAAGGGGGAGTCTCCCACCTCACTGTTGCCGGAGAGCTCCATGGAGGTGCCGGAGAACGTATGAGGCTGAAGCAGGTGCATGATGCTCAGAGCAGCATCGGCAACGCGGTCCCTGCTGAAGTGTATCATGTGATCCCGGGGAACGTAATAGAGCAGCCATTCCGGCGGACATGAACTGCCGAGCAGGGCGGCCAGAATGTTTAGCCTCCTGTCCGCGGCCTTTTCTGTCTCCCGCCTTACCTGGCCGGAGGAGAATG
>JAWOBF010000048.1:0-10609 GCA_046498225.1 Candidatus Aegiribacteria sp. | reverse complement strand
TGGTGCGTCACGAGCGCTCCCGGACCAAACTTATAGCCACCCTCGGCCCGTCCACAGCGGAGAGGGAAGTTCTGCGCCGAATGTTCCTGGAGGGAATAGACGTCTGCCGCCTGAACTTCTCCCACGGCACCCGCCGGGAGCATGAGGACTGCATTCGCATGGTCCGCGAACTCAACCGGGAACTGAACTCCCATGTGGCCATCCTGGCAGACCTGCAGGGCCCCAAACTGAGAATAGGAGAGGTTGAGGGGGGCGAGGTGCTTCTCAGGGAGGGGGACGAGTTCGCGCTGGTCAACCGGGAGTGCATCGGCACGCGGAGGGAGGCTTACCTCAACTACGGCTCCCTGCCGGCGGATGTGGAACCGGGGGACAGTATACTCATCGACGACGGAAGGATAGAACTCTCGGTGGTGGATACCGACGGAACCAGCCGGGTGACCGCCATGGTGGTCCACGGCGGGACCCTGTCCTCCAGGAAGGGAGTGAACCTTCCTTCCACGAAACTTTCGCTGCCCAGTCTCACCGAAAAGGACAGGACGGACGCCGCTTTCGCGCTGGAGCATGAAGTGGACTGGATAGCCCTCTCCTTCGTTCGCTCCGCCGCCGATATGATGGACCTCAGGCGGCTGGTTGAGAAAGCCGGCAGCGGCGCCGGACTGGTGGCGAAGATAGAGAAGCCCCAGGCCCTGGATGACATAGAGGAGATAGTTCGGGTGTCCGACGCCGTTATGGTGGCAAGGGGCGACCTGGGCGTGGAAGTGGATTTCCACCAGGTCCCGATGATCCAGAAGACCATAGTGGACAGGTGCATAATGGCCGCCACTCCGGTGATAATCGCCACCCAGATGATGGAGAGCATGATAGAGAGCCACAGGCCGACCAGGGCCGAGGCCACCGACGTGGCCAACGCGGTGCTGGACGGCGCCGACTGTCTGATGCTCAGCGGGGAGACCGCGGTGGGAAGATACCCGGAGATGGTCATACGGAACATGCAGAAGATAATAGACTGGACGGAGGAACATGACGGTGAGTACTTCAGGGGTTCTGTCCCCCCGGGGCACTCGACGGAATCGCTTCCGGACTCCATATGCTACAGCGCCGTCCAGATGGCCCGGCAGACCGGGGCCTCATCCATAGTCACTTTCACCCATTCGGGATACACCGCTGTAAGGATATCGTCCTACAGGCCCAGGTCGAGCATCTTCGCATTCACCATGAACCGGGACCTTCTGCCCATGCTGTCAATGGTATGGGGCGTACGGGCCTTCTACCTTGAAAACACCGGACAGATAGAGGATTACGTAGACAGGTCCATGAATTTCCTTCGGGAAGCGGAACTGGCGGGCCCGGGGGACACCATAGTGCATGTTGGCAGCATTCCCCTTCAGGAACACGGCAAGACGAACATGCTCAAGCTCAGCTATATCGAGTCATGAACCCCGTCTACTCCAGCCGCAGGGGCTGCATGAGGTAAAGCGCCTGGTCCCGGCCCATGAACTCCACCAGCTCCTCGGACACTCCGAATCCGGGAATTTCCATGGTGCCGGGAAATTCGGGGGTGGGATAGATACGGACCTCCGGAATACCATCCATACCTGCCAGACCGGCTGCATAGGCAACAGCGTCGGCCACTCCGCCCAGCTGGTCCACCAGGCCCACCTCCAGGGCATCGGTACCTGACCATACCCTTCCACGGCCGATGGAATCAACCTCCTCGAAGGTCATGTCACGGCCTCCGGCCACGGTCTCGACGAAGAGGTTGTAACCGTCCTCCATCAGGAGGAATGCCCGTTCCCTCTGGCCTTCGCTGAACCGGTGGAAGGGGCTGTACATCGAAGCCATTGGACCTGTGGAAACCTCCTCGGTGTTTATGCCCAGGCTGTCCAGCATGTCGCCGAAGGCGAACTTTCCGGAGATGATGCCCACCGAGCCGGTGACCGTCATCCTGTCGGCGAAGATACGGTCGGCCCCGCAGGCCATGTAGTATCCGCCGGAGGCTGCCACGCCTCCCATGGAGACTATAACCGGCACATCCTCCCTGACCTGCATGACGGCATGATACATGTCGGCGCTGGCCAGGGCGTCCCCTCCCCCGGAGTCTATTCTCAGGATTATGGCGCGGACACCGGGCCGGGAGGCGGCCTGCTTCAGGGCGTCGCAGACGGTCTCGCTGCCCATCACCCTGCCGAAGGGGAACGAGGAGCCGCTCTCACCCCTCATTATTGAACCGGAGGCGGTAACCACCGCGATGTGACCGCCGGGGCCCCAGTCATCCTCCGAAGGCAGCGCGGAAGAGTATTCCTCGAGGGACAGTACAGTGATCCCTTCTTCGATACGGTCGGCGACCCGGTCCCGGTAGCAGACTTCATCCACCATTCCCGCCGACCTGGCCCGTTCGGCCGTATAGGGGCCGGTTTCCATGATGGTACGAAGCTGGGCCGGTTCCAGCCCCCTTCCATTGGCCACACCGGCGGTGAGCTCATCCTGGAAGGACTCCAGCAGTTCGGTGGTAGCTGTCCTCTGGGCTTCGGACATATCCGACCGGGTGAGCATATCACTGGCGCTCTTGAATCTGCCGATATGCTGGAAATCCGGATAGATGCCTATCCTGTCCAGGAAATCCCTGAGGAAGAAGGACTCGGAGGAAACGCCGGTGAAGGCGACCGAGCCTGCGGGATGGATGTAGACGGATGTGCCGACGGACGCCAGATAGTATTCATCGCTGCTGCCGTCCTCCATGTAGACATGAACGCTCTTGCCGGCATCTCTGATGCCCTGCAGCAGGTAACGGAGCTCCTCAGCCCGGGCCGGAGAACCGACGGAACCCCTGATGTCCATTATGACGCCTGAAACGTCACTGTCCGAGGCGATCCTGAGCAGGAGAAGGGCTACTTCCGTGAAACAGGGACGAACCGTGGACAGGAAGGGTCTCTGGCGCAGTTCGTCGAAATCCCCCGGTTCGAACCTGACATAGACCCCGCGCGGCCTGAGGATGTTCTCCCCCGGTGACGCGGTGAATATCACCTCTCCCCTGGAGGAGCCGTAATGGTAATCGTCGTCGCTCTGCGCCCCGAATGAAAGGGCCGAGGTTCCCAGTCCGGTCTCAAGTCCCAGACTTAGCCTGTCCTCGGACAGCCCCGCCCTCAGCGCCAGCCCCTCCATGGGACGCACCTCTGCCCCCGCCGAGAGACTGTAATCATCGAAATCGCTGCCTGTTTCCAGGTCCAGGGTCAAGGTGAGGTCGTTCCCAGCGGGTCTCACTCCCAGTCCGGCGCGGTAGGACGGCTCCACGTCATCGTCACCCGGAAGATCGACCCCGCCCCTGCGAACCATTCCCAGGCTGAACCACCGGATTGGACGTACCGTCATTCCCAGGGTGAAGATATCCTTCCCCGAGAAAATGCCGGATTCCACCGTGGGATCGAACCAGGCGTAGGAGGCGCCCAGTGAGGCGGTGTTGTCGAAAAGCTGGAAACTGGAGGAGAGGGTGAACTTCCTCATGCTTTCACGGTCCTCCCACCAGCCGGAAAGTCCGCCCCCGGGAAGGGCAATGGAAACCCTGTCAAATCCCTCGAAGGCGCTGTCAGAAACTGCGTAACCGAACCTGAGGCGCAGATCCCGCACAAAACTGAATCCCGCGGGATTTATCAGCTCCGGGTTCCCCGACTCGGGATAGGCGACCCAGTCGAAGACCGGAGCCGGCCCGGGGGCCGTGTATGCGGCAGCCATCGAAAAAAGCAGCGGAACGACTGCCGTAAAAGAGGATATTTTCATATAGGACCCTCCTTCAGTATCAGATGGGGTAGATGATGGGGTCTTCCTTCAGCACCCGGCTTAGTATGTAGGAGGCCCTGTCAGCCTCCTCGTCGGTGAGCACTACGAAGACCCGGTTGCGGCTGGCGGCGATATGTTTGACGTCGATCTGTTCCTTGGCAAGGGCGCTGAGGGCCAGGGTCATAGTCCCTATCACCGTCTCGCAGACGGTCTCCTCCAGGTCGAAGCTGAGTATGGCCAGGTCTTGCTGCACGGTCACGTCCTCTATGCCGATACTGCCCCCGACCTGGTCCAGCACCTCTTTTGTCTTTTCGTAGCAATCCTCTGCCACGCTGAAGGTGATGTCCCCCTCCTCAGGTCCATGTTCTGTGTTGAACATGTGAATGACGTTTATGTTCCTTCCGCCCAGGGCGGTGAAAAGTTTTCCCGCCGTTCCGGGCCTGGCGGGCACACCGTGGCAGGTGAACCGGATTATCTTCCTTCTTCGCGTCATCAGGACTTCGTTCATGGTGATTCCTTTCCCGCACCATCACCGGCGGCGCTCCGCTGCTAGAGCGGTGACGGTTCCGTGCGCCGGGAGGGAGCGATCAGATAAAAGTCGGGTGAGGCGGCGTCCGCCGCCTCACCCCGGATATATCAGCTGACCGCGTCTACGGCCAGCTTGACCGCCTCCCGTATCAGTTCCTCCGGAGGCTCCTTTATGAAGCCCTCCTCCATCAGCTTGTGCACCAGGTTCCTGGCTTCCATGATGTCCGTCCTGGCCTCCTTTACGGCCTGCTCCCTGGTGATCTCGCGCCTGGCTACGCCGTCCTCGATGGCCTGCATGGCAACATCGGCGGCCTCCTCGGGAAAGACGTCCGCCTCATCCATGGTGGGAATGATGTAATCTGGAGTCAGCCCTTTCTTCCCGGCGAAGTTCGCCAGCGAACGGGCCGCCGCGACTGCCATGTTGTCGGTTATGGCCCTGGCCCGAACCAGGAGGGCTCCCTTGAGTATGCCCGGGAACCCCAGGGAATTGTTCACCTGGTTGGGGAAGTCTCCCCTGCCGGTGGCCACTATGGCCGCTCCGGCTTCCTTGGCCTCGTAGGGATATATCTCCGGCACCGGGTTGGCGCAGGCGAATACGATGGGATCCTTCGCCATGGACCTTATCCACTCATGGGGTATGAGCCCCGGACCGGGCCGGGAAACGGCTATGAGCGCGTCGGCTCCCTTTACGGCCTCGGCGTGGGTCTTGAACTTCTCAGGATTCGTGGCTTCACAGAGTTCCCACTTTCTGTAGAAGCGCCTGTCGGCTTTTATGTCATCCCTGTCGGTGGAGAGGCTTCCCTTCGAATCGAACATCACCATCTTCTTCGGGTCTCCGCCCGCCGCTATTATCAGCCTGGCTATGGTGGTGTTGGATGCCCCCGCCCCTATGAAGACTATTCGAGCGTCCTCCAGCTTTTTTCCCACCACTTCAAGGGCCCCAAGCAGTCCCGCCAGGGTTACACATCCGGTTCCCTGCGCGTCATCGTGCCAGACGGGTATGTTGCACTCCTCCCTCAGGGTGTCAAGCACCTTGAAGCAGTTGGGCTGGGAGATGTCCTCCAGGTTTATGCCGCCGAAGCTGGGCTCGGCCATCTTCACGAAGTCTATGATCTTGTCGGGGTCCGGTTTGCCGTCGGCATCCCTGTTGTTGATGCAGAGGGCCACCGCATCCACTCCTCCGAGGTACTTCATCAGGAAGGCCTTGCCCTCCATGACCCCCAGACCTCCGGGGGGTGTGCAGTCCCCGTCACCCAGGACCCTGGTGGAATCGCTCACGACACCTATCAGGTTGCCCTTGTTGGACAGCTCGTAGGCCGCCTCGTTGTTGTCGCGAATGGTGGTGGATACCCGGGATACGCCAGGAGTGTACCACACGTTGAACCAGTTGAAACCGTAAAGGCCGGCCTTGGGTACGGTTATCATCTTCCCCCTGTAGAACTTGTGCATCCGGAAGGCCAGCTCCTTCAGGAAGACCGTCTTGGCCTTCGCTATCTGCTCCTCCGAGAAATCTTCGGGGAACAGCTCTCCCAGGTTGGTGAGTGTAAGGTCGAAATCTTTCATTTTACCATCCGTTCAGGAATGAGACTGTTATCGATCCTCCCGGCGGTATTCCGCCACTCCCTGCTCAAAGAGATCGTTTCCCTTCGTGTCGTTGACCACGAAAAGGGGCATCTTCTCAACTACAAGCCTTCTTATCGCCTCGGGTCCAAGGTCGTCGTAGGCTATCACCCGGGCCTCCTTCACCGATGAGGCGATGCCGGCAGCGGCCCCTCCCACAGCGGCGAAGTACAGGCCTCTGTTCTTCACCATGGATTCCCGCACTTCGCTGGAGCGGGGCCCCTTCCCTATTGTCCCCTTAAGACCGTGCTCGAGCAGAAGGGGGGTGAAGACGTCCATCCTGTAGCTGGTTGTGGGTCCGGCGGAGTTCATCACCTGGCCCGGGCGGGCCGGTGCCGGGCCCACGTAGTAGATGACGGCTCCCTTCAGGTCGAAGGGGAGTTCCTTCCCCTCCTTCAGGAGCGCCACCAGCCTTTTGTGGGCTGCGTCCCGCGCTGTATAGATCTCGCCGGACAGAAATACCTTGTCCCCGGATTCAAGGTCCTTTATCTGCTTCTCATCCAGGGGAGTTCTCAGTTCTACCGTCTTCAATGGGATCTCCTCCTGCCTTCCTACAGTATTCTCTCGCCATGCCTGCTGGCATGGCACTGGATGTTCACCGCTACCGGCATCGACGCTATGTGGCACGGGAGGGTCTTTACATGCACCGCCAGGGCGGTGGTCCTTCCTCCCAGGCCCTGGGGTCCTATTCCAAGGTTGTTGATCCTCTCCAGCAGCTCCTTCTCCACGCTGTCGAACTCCGGGTCCGGATTGGGTTCGCCGATGGTCCTCATAAGGGCTTCCTTCGCCAGCAGGGCCGACCTCTCGAAGCATCCCCCTATACCTACCCCCACCACTATCGGGGGACAGGGATTGCCGCCGGACCTGGAGACCCGGTCCACCACGAAGTCCTTCACCCCCTCGATACCGTCGGCCGCGGTCATCATCCGGACCTCGCTCATGTTCTCCGCGCCTCCCCCCTTGGGAGCGAATACTATTCCTACCTTATCACCCGGCACGATGCGGGTGTAGACGATGGACGGAGTGTTGTCCGTGGTGTTCTTCCTCTGAATGACCGGGTCGCCCACCATGGACTTTCTCAGGTAGCCTTCGCTGTAGCCCTGTCTGACGCCCTCGTTCACCGCTTCCTCCAGGTCTCCGCCGGTGAGATGAACGTCCTGCCCCACCTCCAGGAACACGATGGCGGCCCCGGTATCCTGGCAGATGGGCATCTTCTCCTTCTCGGCGATATCATGGTTGTCCAGTATCACCTGGAGGATTTCTTTTCCCAGGGACGATTCCTCCTCTGCAAGAGCGTCCCTCAGAGCCTTTTTGACGTCATCGGGAAGGTGAATGTTGGTTTCAATGGACAGGTCTCTGACCGCTTCGGTTATCCTGGCGACATCGAGTTCTCTCAATTTGATCCTCCCAGTCCTCGGGCTGCAAGATCCACTATCTGCTCCACTGTATCGGCTACGGGGATACCGTTCTTCCTCAGGTGCTCCACCTTGGCCTCCGCCGTGCTGTCGGCGCCGGAGATTATGGCGCCGGCATGGCCCATGCGCTTGCCCGGAGGCGCGCTGCGGCCCACGATGTAGCCCACCACGGGCTTTTCGACGTGCCGGCTTACGAACGAGGCGGCGTCCTGTTCGTCGGTGCCCCCTATTTCTCCTACTATCACGATGAGTTCGGTGTCCGGGTCCTCCTCGAAGAGCATCAGGTAATCGTTGTACTTCATTCCCACTATGGGGTCGCCGCCCATTCCTATGGCGGTGGACTGACCGTAGCCCGCCCCGGAGAGCTGGTGCACGACTTCGTAAGTGAGCGTGCCGCTGCGGGAGATGACTCCCACCGGTCCCTTCCGGAAGATATCCCCGGGCATTATTCCCACCTTGGACTTTTCCGGGGAGATGAGCCCCGGACAGTTTGGTCCCACCAGCCTGGTGTTCAGCTGGTCCAGTTCCATGACAACCCTGGACATATCAAGCACCGGTATGCCCTCGGTGACCGCAACGACCAGTTCGGCTCCGGCGGTGGCGCTCTCCAGAATGGCGTCGGCCGCGAACGGAGCGGGTACGAAAAGCACAGAGCACCGGGCTCCGGTCTTCTCCACGGCGTCGGCGGCTGTATTGAACACCGGGATTCCCTCGAAGGTGGTACCGCCCCTGCCGGGGTGGACCCCCGCCACGACATTGGTCCCGTATTCCTTCATCTGCAGGGCGTGGAACGAGCCGTCCCTTCCCAGACCCTGGACCATCACTCCGGTCTTTTCGTCGATAAGTATGCTCATCGGCCGTCACCCCCCTCACGGGCAAGCCGAATGGCTTCCCTCGCCCCCTCCGTCATATCCTTCATGGCTTTTATGCCGTGCCGGGAGAGGATATCTATGCCTTCCTCCTCGTTGGTGCCGGTGAGCCTGACCACCATCGGAAGCTTCAGGTCTATCTCCTCCAGCGCCATGATGAGCCCGTTGGCCACGTCGTCACAGCGGGTAATGCCGCCGAATACGTTGATGAATATGGCCTTCACGCCGGAGTCAGATACAAGCAGCTCCATGGCGTGCACCACCTTCTCCGGGCTGGAGCTCCCGCCGATGTCCAGAAAGTTGGCCGGAGTTCCTCCCAGATGCTTGATCACGTCCATGGTCGCCATGGCCAGGCCGGCTCCGTTGACCATGCATCCTATCTCCCCCTCGAGCTGAACGTAGGAGAGTCCATGGCTCCCGGCTCCCAGTTCCTTCTTCTCCGAGGGGGTGGGCAGACGGAGTTCATCCATTCCCGGATGGCGGTAGAGGGCGTTGTCGTCCAGGACTATCTTGGCATCCAGAGCTATTATGGAACCGTCCTCCAGCAGGGCCAGGGGGTTTATCTCGGCCAGGGTGGCGTCCAGGTCATTGAAGCAGGTCCACAGTTTTACCATTATGGAAGCGGCCGCCGCGGCCTTCTTCTTCTCATCGAACAGCTTGAAGGCCAGCTCTCTGGCCTCGAATGGACGCATCCCCCGCTGGGGGTTCACAGGCTGAAAGAAGATCAGCTCCGGCGTTTCCGCCGCGACCTTCTCGATGTCCATGCCGCCCGAAGCGGAAACCATCATTACCGGAAGCTTTCTCTTCCTGTCTATGGTTATTCCCACGTAGTATTCCGAGGATATCGGCATGGCCGGCTCCACCAGCAGTCTTTCCACCGGAAATCCCTTTATATCCATTCCCAGTATGGATTCGGCCGCTTCGCGCGCCTCTTCGGGGGTATCCGCGAGCTTGACCCCCCCGGCCTTGCCCCTGCCCCCGGTCTTGACCTGGGCCTTGACCACCACCGGACAGCCTATGTTATCCGCCGCGACCGCGGCGTCTTCGGGGGAGGTGACCATTACCCCGTCCGGCGCCGGGATGCCATGCTCCCTGAACAGCTGCTTCGCCTGGAACTCCTCTAGCTTCATATCTACTCCGTACTGTTCCGGTGAACGTCAAAGGAAATTGGAATTCAAAGAATCAGGTTTAACAATATCACATAGACTTATGTCTTACAAGTGAGAGTTCGGCTCAGGGGGAATACCCTTCATCCCGGGGGCGGCGGCGTGTATATTTCGGGGAATGGAATGAACCGTAAACAGCTGAAAGGTTCGTATGTCTGACGTCGAAGTAAGGACCCGGCTGGCCCCCTCGCCCACAGGGGACCCGCACGTGGGAACCGCGTACCAGGCGCTGTTCGGATATGTGTGGGCAAGGAAGAACGGCGGCAGTTTCGTGCTGCGAATAGAGGACACCGACAGGGAGAGGTCCTCCCCGGCCTCCGAGATGGCCATCATCGAGTCGCTCAAATGGCTGGGCCTGGAGTGGGACGAGGGCCCCGACGTGGGAGGACCCTTCGGGCCTTACCGCCAGAGCGAGAGGCTGGAGATCTACCAGGACCATATACAGATGCTGGTGGCAAAGGGTCATGCCTACCCCTGTTTCTGCAGCCGGGAGAGGCTGGCAGAGGTAAGAGTGGAGCGGCAGAAGTCCGGCGCCGGAAGCGGCTACGACAGGAAATGCAGGGACATTCCCCCCGATGAGGCTCGAAGGAGGGTTGATGCGGGCGAGGAGTTCACCGTCAGGATGAAGGTGCCTCTGGAGGGTAAATGCGAATTCAACGACCTTCTCCGGGGGAGGATAGAGAAAGACTGGGAATCCATCGACGACCAGGTGATAATGAAGGCCGACGGCTACCCTACCTACCACCTTGCCGTGGTGGTGGACGACCATCTCATGAGGATCTCCCATATCGTGAGGGGCGAGGAATGGATAAATTCCGTGCCCAAGCATGTCCTGCTCTATCAGTTCTTCGGCTGGGAGCCTCCCGTCTTCTGCCATCTTCCCCTGCTCCGGAACAAGGACAGGAGCAAGCTGTACAAGAGGAAGAACCCCGTATCCATAGACTGGTACCGCAGGACCGGCATACTTCCCGAGGCGCTGCTGAACTTCATAGGCATGATGGGGTGGCACCTGTCGGACGACAGGGAGAAGTTCTCGGTGCGGGACATGATAGACAGCTTCAGGCTGGAGGACATCAGCCTGGGCGGACCGGTGTTCGACCTGGACAAGCTCCACGAAGGATCTCTCTCCCAGCATCTGCGTAAGGCCCGCGGTTACGCCGTAATCCTCCTCGAATCTTATCGGAAGTGCATTATCGGGATTGCGCGCGAGGTAGGGCTCATCATCTATGTAAGCCTG
>JAWOBF010000045.1:0-13427 GCA_046498225.1 Candidatus Aegiribacteria sp. | reverse complement strand
ATATCCGCTTTCATCAGCGAAACATCGGCCGTGATTTCAAAATCCGAAGACGTTTCCAGCGCTTTATCGTAGTATTCCAGGGCAAGGTCGTAATCACCCAGACGGTCATGCACCCTTCCCAGCTCCCTGAAGCACCATGCTCTTCTGTCGGGCAGGCCTTCCTGGTGCTCCTCCATTATCTTCACCGCGTTCAGGTAGTGCTGAACAGCGTTCTGGTTCCTGTATTCCGACCATGCCTTCTCACCTGCCATGATATTGTAATCCAGGGCCTTGTCCCATTTCCCGGCGGTCTGGAAATGATAAGCCAGTACCGGGCACACCGGTTCCGGCTCATGCTGGTACATCTCCTCCAGGATGCTCCCGATGGCGCCGTGGATCGACTTCCTGCGCTTCCTCAGAATGGAATCGTAGGTTACGTCCTTTATCAGTGTGTGGGAGAATACGAACTCCAGGGCCCTGAGTTCCGACCTGTAGATGAGCCCGGCATCGCTGCATTCGGAAAGGCCCGGACCGGCGTCCGTTTCCGCTACCCTTCCCACTATCTCCTCGTCGAACCTCATGCCCATCACGCTGCCTATCCTCAGGCTTCGTTTGGCCTGTTTCTCCAGCCTGTCAATCCTGGCCATTATCATCGAGAAAACGCTTTCCGGGAGCCGATTATCGCTGTAAGCCGCCGTTCTTGTCCAGACCCCGTCTTCCAGGGTTATGAGACTCTCCTCCCTGAGGTACAGCAGGAACTGCATCAGGTAGAAGGGATTCCCCCCGGCCCTCCTTACGATAAGCTCCTCCAGCGGACCTTCCAGCGGGCTGCCTTCAAGGATCTCCAGCATCAGCTGGTCCCTGGCCTTCTCATCCAGGTTACCCAGGGTCAGCTTAACCGCCTCAGGGTCTCCGGATTCGAAAAGGACCCTGTCATCCGGCCTTCTGGAAAGAACGAAGGACACATCCGAGCCCGAACGTCCGAGTACATTCCGGCAGATGTATTCTACCGTCTTCAGGTCCTCATCAGTGCAGTTATGGAGGTTTTCCAGGATTACGCATACCGGCCCGGCCATCCGGCCTGTCAGGTCGCAGACACCGTCTACCAGATTCTCCCTTCTGAGCTTCGGCGGGAGACGGTCGTAATCGGATTCAGGATACTCTATGGAGAAGAGCATCCTTCCCAGGAAGGGCTCCCGCCGGGCCAGGGTTCCCCTGGAATCATCCAGCTCATGTATCAGGTAACGCAGCCTGTTCTTACTGACCTCGCGGGTGTCGCTCTGCAGAATTCCCGCCATGTCGGCCACCAGGGTGGCGAGTATCTCGTCGGTCTGCCCGTGTTCCGACGACGAGCCCGCGGGAACCATGAAACCCATTTCGACCAGCAGGTCCCTGAGGCGGTCCAGGAACCTGGTCTTGCCTATGCCTGCCTCCCCCTCGATCAGCGTCAGACATCCGCCGGACAGGACCCTGCCCATGATCTCATCGGTTTCACTCTCCCTTCCCGCGAACCGGTAGCTGTACACCGGGTCCGGCCTTCTGCGGGAGGGGGAGAAGAGCCTCAGGGTTCCATCCATTCCGCTGAGGTCCGCATCTCCCTTTTCAATGCATACGAAATCGTTCCTGCACATCCTGTAGACCCTGTCCGAGATAAGGAATGAACCGGGTTCCGCCGAATCGGCTATTCGGGCGGCGGTGTTCACCACTTCCCCTATCACCGTGTAATGCTTCCTCCATGAGTTTCCAATAACGCCGGCGAAGGCGTAGCCGCTGTCCATTCCCATCCGCACCTGCAGACCCTCGAGGCCGGAGAGGCGGCTTATTATGTCAAGCCCGGCCTGCACTCCCTCCAGCAGGTCGCTGCCGTAGGACCTCGGGGCGCCGAACAGAAGGAACATTCTGAAACCTCCGGCCAGAACGCTGTCCACCATCTGCACCACCCCGCGATACTTCATGGTTATACCGGAAACATCGGTGTAAAGGCGCCTTATTCGATCCACCGGCGGCATGGCGGGGTCGTAGCCGGTGACGTTAAGGAAGATGGCGGATATCGACCTGTGTTCTCCCTGAAGGTTCTCCGTGCCGGGAATGTAGAACGCGCTGTCCGGCACCGGCTCCGAGGGGTGGCAGGGCATGGAGACGGGGAGGGAGGAAGTAACCGATACGGTCTCCCCCCGGACCGCTGTTTCCTCCGCCAGGGCCATTTTCTCCACCAGTTCGCCGGTGAGGACCAGCCTGGCGACCGTGGCGTCGCCAACCACGAATACGCCCCATGAGCCGTAGCCCAGAACGGTCTTTATTCCCAGGGAAAAATATCCGGCTATGGTTCGAAGCCGCCTGAATTCCTCCATTCCCTCCATCATGGCCTTCGCGCACCCGGCGGTGCCTGCTTCGGAGGGGAAGCTGACCATCAGAGAATCTCCGGCCGAGTAGATAACACTGCCCCCGTGTTCCTTCACGATGCCGTACATGCTGCTGAAAAAGCTGTTGAGTATCTCGCAGAGCTCTTCGGTACCCCTCTTGCCGTGAAGGGCCAGTTTTCCCGTGAGTTCGGTGAAGCCCGAGATGTCCGCGAAAAGGAGGGATCCATGGAAGATGGACCTTCCCTCCCTTACCATCCTGATATTGCCAGGGAGCAGCGGGTTCAAAGTTGACATCCCCTATCGGTGAATTAGTTGGAACATACTAGAAATGCCCCGGCCTCCGCTGTCAAGTGAGAGGACGACGCCACTTTCCCCCGTCATGATCAGGCAATATCTTACCTTTGAAGGGAATTGAACCATGGATGGAAGATTTCAGCTGTATACAGGCAACGGCAAGGGAAAGACCACAGCGGCCATTGGCCTGGCTGTCAGGGCAGCCTGCTCCGGAGTGAGGGTCTATTTCGGCCAGTTCATGAAGGGCATGGATTACTCGGAGCTCGCCCTTCCCGATCATTTCCCGGGTGTGATCACCATGGAGCAGTACGGCTCGCCCCGGCTCATATGCAAAGGTGAGAAGCCGTCGGAGGATGACAGGGAGAGGGCGCGGATGGGGATAGAGAAGTTCACCCGGGCAATGTGCTCCGGAATTTACGGGATGGTGGTGGCCGACGAACTGAGCGTTACCGTGCATATGGGTCTGCTGGAGGAGTCGGCGGCCCTGGAGCTGATACGTTCCCGGCCGCGTGAGGTGGAGCTTGTGGTCACCGGCCGCTACGCTCCGGACTCATTCGTCCGGGAGGCGGACCTTGTGACGGAGATGAGGGAGATAAAACACTATTACGCCACCGAGAACCTGCAGGCCCGCAGATCCATCGAATATTAGGGTCAGGTCTTGCATTTTAGCATATGTGTATAATTATTGCTAGCATACAATAGTAAGGAGACAAAAATGAAGACAGTATTCTTGTTTCTCGCCGTGCTTACCGCCATTTCGGCGGCTTCGGACAGGAGCCGGCTCGAGTTTTCACTGGGTGCCGGAGCATGGATGCCGGCGCTTCTGGATTCGGATGCCAGGCTTACGCCCGGTCCGGCGGTAGTGGCTTCCGTTCAGATACCTCCGTCAATGGGGAACGTGTTCATAGTCGAGACAGGTTTCCTGAGCGCGGGGTCGGACCGGATTACCTTCGACGGAGTATCGGCCATACCCCTCACGGTAGGATACAGGACCTATCCCTTTTACAGAAGGTTTGCGGGTCCCAGGGGCATAGAACCGCTGATGGGCATATATGCAGGGGGCATGCTGCTGTGGGACAGTCCTGAGCCGGGGCAAGACGGGACTACCACCGGAGCCGGTGTCATCGGCGCGGAGATAGGTGCGAGGGTGAATCTCGGCAGGTCCGCTTCGCTGGACCTGGTGGTGACACCGGAGTGGATAGGGTCGGGATCCGGCGTGGCCGGGGAGGGGAGTGATCTTACCGGCCTGGAGCTCACCGCTTCCATCTCATTCTGATATTCCGCCTGGGATCTCATTATTCCCCAGCTGCCCGCAGGCGGCGGCTATGTCGCTTCCCCTTGAACGTCTGAGTGTCACGGCCTGGCACCTGGGATAGAGGTACTTCATGAACTTCTCGACGGCCTCAGCGTCCGGAGTCTCGAAAGCTCTGCCCGGGACGGGATTATAGACCAGCAGGTTTATCTTGCACTCTATTCCTCTGGAGAAATCCGCCAGCGCCGCCGCTTCCTCCGGTGAATCGTTGATGCCGGATATCAGGCAGTACTCCAGGGTCACTCTTCTACCGGTACGGTCATTGTACAGCGAGATATCCTTCTTCAGGTCCGGCAGTGGAAGGGCTCTCGAGACCGGTACAAGGAATTGTCTGGTCGAGGTGACCGCGCTGTGCAGGGATACGGCCAGGCCGTACTGCGCTTCCAGTTCCGCCAGCCTGGCGATGCCGCCCGGGAGCCCGACAGTGGACACTGTTATCTTTCTGGCCCCTATGCATATGCCCCTGTCGTCACTGATTATCGAGAGGGCGTTCTTCAGATTTGAGAAATTGTCCATGGGCTCACCCATTCCCATGAATACCACGTTGCTTATCCGCCGTTCGCTACTTCGCTGAAGGGCGTACAGTTGAGCCACTATCTCGTCGGCCGCCAGGTTCCTCCTGAAACCGCCCATGCCTGTCCGGCAGAAAACACATCCGCACCTGCAGCCCACCTGCGTGGACAGGCATGCGGTAAGCCTCCGGCCGTCGGGTATCAGTACCGCTTCCACAGTTTCATCGTCATCCAGGGAATAGCTGTGTTTGACTGTCCCGTCATCGGCTGCGAGGGTCTCCCTCTCGCGAAGTAGTGTGATGACGGCGTTCTCGTCCAGCCGCTTTCTGGCTTCGCTGGAAATGCTGGTCATCTCATCGAACCCGGTTACTCTCTTCTGATGTACCCAGGAGAAGATCTGCCCCGCCCGGTAGGGCTTCATGCCCATCCGGCCGGTGACCCATCGGCTGAGAAGGCGGAAGGGAAGTCCGGTTATTCTCTCTCTTTCATCTGCGGGGGTCGCCACCATACGTCCTTCCGATTTTCGCCGCACACACATCGAGTGTATATATATAAAACATGCGTGGCGGAATCTCATTCAAAAGAGGGGAGAATCATGGACAATCGCATCGGTATCATCGGAGGTTCGGGAGTTTATTCCTTTGAAGGCGTGAGAATTCACCAGGAGATGAATACCGAGACTCCGTTCGGAAAGCCATCCGCTCCTCTGGTCATGGCGGATTACAACGATATTCCTCTGGTCTTCCTTCCCAGGCATGGAACGGGACATACCCTTTCGCCCTCGGAAGTTCCCTACGCCGCCAATATTTACGCCCTGAAACATGTGGGTGTGAGGCAGCTTATCTCGATATCAGCCGTGGGCAGCCTGCAGGAAGAATATGAGCCAAGACATTTCGTGATACCCGACCAGCTCTACGACCGGACCAGGGGTGTCAGACGCTCCACCTATTTCGGCGGCGGAATGGTGGGTCATGTCGGTTTCGGCGACCCGTACTGCCCCCATCTGTCCCGCCACCTCTACAACGCGGCGGAGAAGACCGGGGCCACCGTACACTCCGGCGGAACCCTGGTCTGCATGGAGGGACCGGCCTTTTCCACCAGGGCGGAAAGCATGGTCTACCGAAGGCAGGGCCACTCCATAATCGGCATGACGGCCATTCCGGAAGCGAAGCTGGCCAGGGAGGCGGGTATCTGCTACGCCGCGCTGTGCATGGTCACGGATTTCGACGTATGGCACGAGACCGAGGACGACGTGAGTGTTGAGGCAGTCATGGACAATATCAGGGTGAATACGGCCAGGGCAAGGAAGACGCTGGAGAACGTGCTCGGAATGCTGGATCCTTCCAGGACCCGGTGCGACTGTCACGGGGGGGAGGAGGCGATCCAGGGAGCGATCATCACCGCGCCGGAACACCGAAGCTACCTGGCGAAGGAACATCTGAAGGTCATTCTGGAGAGGTAGATCGTTCCATGAGCGGGAGGATAGCGGACCTGGGCGAAAGAGGTCTGATAAGAAGGATGAGGGAGAACATTCCAGCCCTTTCGGACATAGGTGATGACAGCGCCGTGCTGCCCTCACTGGCATGCCCTGTAGTAACCACCGACAGCTTTTTCGAAGGAACCCATTTTCATCGCTGGTGGGCCCCAGCCTCTGTGCTGGGAAAAAGGCTGCTGGAAGCAACCCTGTCCGACCTGGCCGCGATGGGCGCGAAAGCCGGATGGATTTTCCCGGCGGTATCGCTGGACCCGGACATGGAAACCGGCTGGCTGGACGGTTTCTACAGTGGTCTCGCCCGAAGAAGTGAAGTGAGGATAGCAGGAGGAGAGACCGTGAGGGGCAGCCGATTCGGAATCACCCTTACCGCCATCGGTGAGGGAGGAGACCCGAATACACTGCTCAGGAGGTCTTCCCTGAAACCCGGTGACGTTCTCTGGACCAGCGGCCCCGTGGGCCGGGCGCTGGGAGCGCCGGAAATGCTTGAGAGAGCAGGCGGAATGAGTGGCGCTCCGCTGAATCCGGTGAATGAAGGGTTCTCCCGGGAGGAGATAGATCAGCTGAGGGCTTTTCTTGTGCCCGAGGCTGAGCTGGATACCGGGTGCCGGCTGAGGGAGATGGGCGTCAGATGCGCCATCGATATCTCAGACGGGCTGCTTTCTGAAGCTCAGCACCTCAGCCTGGAGAGCGGTGTTGACATAATACTGGAGCTGGATGAATCGCTGTTCTTCCCCTCGGTCAGCAGAAGGCCGGTGGAAGCCGCCGCAGCGGGGGAGGATTTCGTGCTCCTGTTCGGAGCCTCCCCGGAACTGGACCTTTCGGCAATTGGCTGTAATGTGGCCGGCAGGGCAACAGGAGGAAGTGGGGAACTTACGGTTCTTCTGAATGGTAAAGAGATTGATGTCGGTTCAGTGGGTTACGATCACATGGAGGTTTGATTGATGTCCGAGAAGAAGGGAACAGAGGAACGGGAATTCAAGGTAAGCGGGAGCGATCTGCTCTCCACAGTGAAGGAACTGGTGCACCAGGGGAACGTCAGGCACATCATAATAAGGAACGAGAAGGGCAGGACCCTGATTGAGATTCCACTGACCATGGGGATCCTGGGAGTGGCCCTTATACCGGTGTACGCATCTATAGGCGCCATAGCCGCGCTGGTGGCCAGGTGCACCATAGTGGTGAGGAACACGGAGAAGCCGGATACCGAATAGGTCCGATGGGCTCTATCGAAGACATCTGCCGGGCATGCTGCGCTCTATTTCATTCTTTTCCTGATTCGGTTATTGTACGGTCAACATGATGAGTGAACTGGAGGTGAGCCCATGGACACGCAGATGATGATGCACGGCGGTCTGGCCGTTCTCATCGGTATCATCGCCGGTCTCATCCTGCTGTTCATCAGGAAGCACGCTCCCGCCAGCAAGCTCAGGCTGTGGATCTTCCTCGCCGGTATCGCCGGAGCCTCATATCTGGTAATGAAGATGTTCGGGGTTCCCGGCGATTCCATTTTCTCCAAGATAGGCCTGGCCACGGTCATACTGCTGTCGAGCTATCTGGTTCTGAGGATACTCAACCTGCTGTTCTGGGATTATCTGCTCAAGAAACAGGTGGATGTCCACATACCCAGGCTGGTCATAGACATCATCAACTTCATGGTGATGGCCATTGTGGCCGTAGCCGTCCTGAACGGGGTATTCGGACTCAAGCTTACCGCCTTCCTGGTATCTTCCACCGTTCTCGCCGCGGTCATAGGTCTGTCCCTCCAGGATATTCTCGGCAACCTGTTCGCGGGGCTGGCCCTTCAGATGGAGCGGCCCTACAAGCTGGGTGAATGGGTCAGCGTGGGAGACAACGAAGGTATTGTCATTCAGATGAACTGGCGGACACTTACCATAAGGACCCGGAGCGGAGATAACCTCATCATTCCCAACGCCACCGTGTCGAAGGACATCGTCATGAACTATTCCAGGCCGGACAGGAACCACATGTGCAGGCTCAATGTGGGTCTTTCGTACGACTGCCGGCCGGACCGCGTGAAGAGCGTCATCATCTCCTGCCTTGAGAAGATGGACGGCATTCTGGAACTCCCCTCGCCCAGAGTCTTCCTGGACAGCTTCGACGCCTACTCCGTCGGGTACGAAGTAAGGTTCTGGATAAACGAGTATCACAGGGAACCGGAACTGAAGAACGTGGTTCGGACCAGGATATGGTACACCCTCAAGAGGGCGGGGATGACCATTCCATTCCCGATAAGGGACGTTACGGTCAGACAGGTATCCTCCCATCAGGTGGAGGGCTCCAGGGAGGACTTCAAGAGAGAGATCGTGAACGGGCTGAGGGATGTGGAGCTTTTCAGACCACTTTCCGACAGTCAGTTGGAGGAACTGGCGGAGAGTTCCTCCAAGTTCGCCTTCTCCGCGGGGGAAACCCTGGTGCGGCAGGGGGATTCCGGGGACTCGCTCTTCATAATCATCAGCGGTGAAGTGGAGATAACCGTTTCCGACGGTTCCGGCCGGAGTTCGCACCTCGCAAACCTTGCCGCGGGGGACTATTTCGGAGAGATGAGCCTTCTCACCGGCGAGCCCCGTTCAGCATCGGTCACCGCCAGGTGCGAAACCGAGGTCATCGTCGTGGAAAAGAGCGGAATGAGCCGGCTCCTGGAGGAAGAGTCATCGATACTTGAACCCCTGTCTGAAATGCTGGGCAGAAGGCTGGAAGAGCTTTCCGGCAGGGTGGTACCCCAAAGGAAGGGGGAGGAGAGCGACCGCCACCCGGAAAGAAAGGAGCATCTCCTCGGACGGATCAGAGACTTCTTCGGTATCCGGTGATGGTCAGAAGATAACCTGGCTCAAAGCGTAGTACACCGCCATGAGTGCCGAGAAGACCGCGCTTGCGAAGAATCTCCATTTAAGAGGTATCCGGTTCTGGATCAGGTAGTTGGCTCCCAGAGCCACCGGCACGTTCACCGCGAATGAATAGAGTCCGATCCGGAGCAGGTCCCAGTTCACGCTGTTCCAGCGGCCCGAGAAGACCTGAATAAAAAGAAGATGCCTGGCTATCCAGAGGGGATTGAAGTAGAGCATTGCCAGCCCGGTCCTTGAAAGGGCTCCTCCCATGCCATCCATGCCCCTGGTCCTGGCGTCAATCCACCTGAAGTAACGGGGGATCTCCAGGGCGTAGACCGTAGCTCCCACCACCATCATTCCCGCCATTCGGGTGAGGGAGAACTGGGAGAGGATGAGGGCCGCCGCGGTATCACCCGTTGCGTATATCAGGAGTCCCCTCAGCATGTCCGGGGCCCTGCCGGGTTTCTTCATGGGATGTTCCGGTCGTCCTCCAGGAGCATGAGGAGCCTGCGGTTGCTCATCGGGGCCGAGTAGCCCGCCCGGATTCCCGGCCTGAAGGACGCCATGGCTTCCAGCAGGGCGAAATAGGTCCCTATCCCGTACATGAACGGAGGCTCCCCCACAGCCTTGGAGTTATAGACGCCGGCGTTCTTTCCCCGGCTCTCCAGGAACTCCACACGCACTTCCTCGGGAGCCGAGTATATGTCAGGCACCTTGTAGGTTGCCAGGGAGTCGGAAAGGAGTTCCCCGCAGGGCTCCGCGTATTTCAGTTCTTCCATGGTAAGCCATCCGATACCCTGAAGGAGAGCCCCTTCCACCTGCCCCCTGTCCACCAGAGGGTTTATGCTCTCACCCGCATCGTGCACCACTTTCACCGAATCTACGGTGAAGGTCCCCCGAAGGCAGTCCAGCGTGACTTCAGTTGCCGCGGTCCCGGCCACATGGTAGGCGAAGGGCCTGCCTCTCTCCGATGCCCTGTCGAAATGTATGTCCGGAGTGGCGTAATGCGCCTGGGAGGAGAGGCTCACCCTGGCGAGGTATGCCTGCTCCACCAGCTCTTCCCAGTGAAGTCCGGAGCATTTGCCGTTCACTGTCACCGTTCCGTCCAGCAGCGCCAGGTTCGAGCCATCCGGGACCTTCAGATGATCCTCCGCGAAAGCAACCAGCCGTTCAAGAATGCACTGGCAGGCTATCCTGGTGGCGTTACCGTTCATATCCGTCCCGGTGCTGGCCGCGGTGGGGGAAGAATTGGCCGCTCTGGTGGTGTTTGTGGTTTCCACTTTTATTCGGGAGATGTCCACGCCCAGGGTCCTTGCTGCAATCTGCGCTATCTTGGTGTTAACACCCTGTCCCATTTCCACGGCGCCGGTACTGACCCCCACGCTTCCGTCCGTATAGACGTGGACCAGGGCGGTGGCCTGGTTGAGGGACGTATTCGTGAAGGAAATTCCGAAGCAGACCGGCATGAAGTAGAGCCCTTTTCTGAACGGGGCTCCGCTGCTGCCGGGTTCGTCCCGCTGCCAGTCACGCCGGTCCGGTTTCAGGTCATCCATGATTCGGGTCCATGACCTTCTGAGCTCATCTCCCTCGAAGGTCATGCCGTAGGGTAAGCGGTCACCCCTGCTAAGCAGGTTCCTCTCCTGTATCTCCCAAGGTTTCATTCCGAGTTCGCGGGAGGCGTGGTGAATGGCGCATTCCATGACGAACATGGCCTGGGGAGCGCCGAATCCCCTGAAAGCCGTATTTGGAGGCAGATGGGTCCGGCAGCTGATCCCGGTGGCCCTGACGTCGGGAATGAAATAGGCGCCGGTGGAGTGGAACAGGGTTCTCTCGAGAATAGCTGTGGACAGGTCCGAGGCCGCGCCTCCGTTCTGGTAGTAGGTAACTTCCCAGCAGAGTATCTTACCGTCCTCACTCAACCCTATTCTGTAGTCCGAACTGTAGGGGTGCCGCTTTCCGGTCCAGCGCATATCCTCCTTCCTGCTCAGCTCTACCTTCACGGGTCTTCCGGTGAGATAGGCTCCCAGCGCCGCCATGACCGCCCAGGGAGTTGCCTGGTCCTCCTTGCCTCCGAATGCTCCGCCAAGCCGGCCCACGTCGACCTCTATCCTGTGCATGGGAATTCCCAGAACTCTTGCCGCCACCTTCTGAACGAAGCTGGGCCCCTGAGTACTGGAATGTATCCTTACGCAGCCTCTCTCCGCCGGAACGGCGAAGGCCCGCTGGGTCTCCAGGTACAGGTGTTCCTGCCCGCCGGAATCCGCCCTGCCGCTGAACACGTGATGACAGTTCTTCAGCCCCTCATCAATCGATCCCATGGAAAAGGTCCTGGGGGGAGCGATGAGCATTCCCAGCTCGAAGGCCCGTCTGGGATCGAAGACCGCCGGCAGTCCACTTATCTGCAGTCCGATGGAGTCGGCAGCCTCCCTCGCCTTCTGCGGTGAATCGGCAAGCACCAGGGCCACCGGTTCTCCGATAAAATTCACCTCTGTTTCCGCGAAAAGCGGTTCATCGAGGATAATGTTCCCTATCTGGTTCTTCCCCGGAACGTCCTGCCAGGTGATTATCCTTGCCACCCCCTCCATCCCGGCTGCCCTGGAAGCATCCAGTCCGGTGATTGTGCCGTGGGCAACCGGCGAGGTGAGCAGGGCTCCGTGAAGCACGTTGTCAGGCAGATTGTGGTCGCCCACGAAAACCGATTCGCCCCTTGCATGAAGGGTAGCGTCCAAATGCTTCACAGGATGTCTCCCGGTTCCAGCATTTCCGGGAACAGCTCCAGGAAATGCGCCTTCAGGAGCCTTCCGGTCAGCAGACGCTTGTACTCCGCGGTACCCCTGACATCGGTTATGGGGGATATCTCCTCCATTGCCGTCCTGCAGGCGTCCAGGACGGTTCCGGGGCTAACATCCCTGTTCCTAAGATATTCACAGGTGCTGTTGAGAACGGCAGGAACGGGGGCGACGCCGCCGGCGGAGATGACGGCTTTTTTCACTGTCCGGTCCGTTACCCGGAAAGCTGCAGCGGTATTCACCGAGGCTATGTCCAGGTGCTTTCTCATGGAAACCTTTTCGAAGTTCACCATTCCTTCGGAACCGGGTCTACTGAAGCAGACGCTTTCCAGCAGTTCGTCCGGATGTAGATCGATGACCTTGTAACCCCGGAAGAAATCTCTCAGGGGAATCTCCCTGAAACCGGAATCGCCCGATATGCGGAGCACAGCTTCCAGAGCAAGCAGTATGATGGTGAGGTCCCCTATGGGTGAGGCGTTGACGATATTTCCCCCTACAGTTGCCCTGCTGCGGACCTGGGCCGAGGATATCAGCCGCAGGGAATCATGCAGGTTGCCGGTCCCCTTGAATATTCCGCTCTCGATGAGGTCCTCCACAGTGGATGCGGCGCCTATTCGAAAGAGTCCCCGGCCCTGTTCTCTCACGTATCTGAGCTGTGGTTCCCTGGACAGAAACCTGAGATTTCTCCGTACAGGTTCCTCACCTCCGGTGACAAACAGATCGGTGCCGCCGGCTACCTTAAGGCAGGCGGCCGTACCGGCGCCATCACTTTTTTCCGGCTCTCTCGGTTCCGCCAGGATCTTCTCGATGTCCAGAAAATAGCCCGGTATGACGTTCCGAGAGATCAGGTGCTCCAGGTGTTCCCGGCTGAATGGACTGCCGGCCGGGGACGGGCCGGTGGAGTTCACTGCCGCCGCCGCCGCTCTTCTCACCGATATGTACCCGGTACACCTGCAGATGTTGCCTTCCAGCGATCTGACTGCGCCGGAGAAATCCGGCTTCGTGGTGGAGAGCAGGTAACCGGTCAGGGACATCACCATGCCGGGAGTGCAGAAACCGCACTGGGAGGCGCCATGCTCGACGAAGGGCTCCTGCACGGCTGAAAGCCCCTCTTCGGGGGAGACCCCCTCGATGGTCACCAGGTGGCGGCCTGGAAGCTCACCCACGGGAAGAATGCAGGAATTCATGGCCGAGTAGCGCACACCGTCAGGTCCAGGCGTTCCCAGGAGCACGGTACAGGCGCCGCAGTCACCCTCCCTGCAGCCATCCCTGGTTCCGGTGAGTTGAGCATCATCTCGAATAAGATCCAGCGCCACCGCTCCCGGGGGAAGGGAGGTCCCGCACTCTTTTCCATTGAGCAGGAATGATACCGTCATGGGAGGTTCAGCTTCTCAAGTTCTATCCTCAGTTCTTCCCCTGCGGATGCCGCGAAGTCGTAGATCTCCTCCGCCCGATGGAATTCCAGTATGCCCACCCCTTGAATATCCGGCCTGATGTAGATGTCCGGCCGGGAATGATCCATCTTCTCCCTTACGATAGTTCGCTGCATGATATCGAACATCTCCATCACGGCCCTCGCCGCCCTGGGAGATATGTCAGCCTTGCCCTCGGTCCGGCCCAGTACGTCCACGGCCACCGTGGTTCCGCACTCGTCCAGAACGTCCCACGGGACAGGGTTCACTCCCCCGCCGTCGATGAGCACTCTGCCATCTATTTCCACCGGCGTAAAGATCCCCGGAAGTCCCATGCTGGCCTTCACCGCCGCGATGAGATCACCGGAGGACAGCACCACCTGTTCCGACTTCCAGAAATCCGTGGCCACTACTTTCAACGGTAT
>JAWOBF010000052.1:0-31943 GCA_046498225.1 Candidatus Aegiribacteria sp. | reverse complement strand
TTCACCCCATGCGAGATCGAAGATATACCGATATCTTTACTGCTGAAAACGGTTACAGAGGGAACCGATTTTCTTTGATGGATGCTCTTGATGATACGATTGATACTTCAGCCCTGATATGTCAGTTGAATCTAAAGGGCGGGATTGCAGATGATCACACAAAACTGATTTCGAATGGCATTTCACGTATACAAAATCATCTCATAGGTCCCCCGTACAGAATTGATGACGCAAAGGTATCTGCAGCCAGGGTTGCGTATCTGGCAGGCTTACTGAAACAGGATGCGATTCCATCAGATATTGCAGGTGCCCGGTTCATTCGGTATAAAGCTGATGAACTGCGCGATAAGCAACTCGAGAAAAGGCATGTTCTTAACAGATTGAAAGCTTTTAACATTGAGGCGTTCCATTACTGGCTGGAGCTGGAAAACCTTGACCGACAGGAGAAGTGAAATGGTAAGGGCATACCTGTGATCCGCTTTTTGCATACTGGAGACTGGCAGCTGGGTATGACCAGGCACTTCTTCTCCGAAGGGGTTGGGGAAAGGTATGCCCAATCCCGGTTCGATGCCATTCGTGAGCTTGGCAGAGTTGCCGAGGAGGAAGAGTGCAGCTTCATGCTTGTCTGCGGGGATGTATTTGACTCGAACTACGTTGACAGAAAAACAGTCTCCCGGGCTGTTGAAGCTCTCAAGAACTTGCCTGTTCCAGTGTATCTGCTTCCCGGGAATCATGATCCGCTGGATGCGGCTTCTGTCTATAGCAGGAGTGCTTTCCTGGAAAGAAAGCCAGATCATGTACATGTGATCGATTCCTCAGATCCTATCTTGGTGGAGGAAGGTCTTGAGATCGTTGGTGTGCCCTGGTTTTCCAAGCGCCCCATGAGAGATCTTGTAACTCCGGTACTGGAGGGTCTTGAACAGTCTGCCGGTACTGTTCGCATCTGTGCTGCTCACGGCATTGTGGACTCTTTGGCTCCCGACCCCGATAGTCCCGAGCTCATTTCACTTGAGGCTTCAGAAAAAGCCATTTCCCGGGGTAAGATCCATTACCTGGCTCTTGGAGACAGGCATTCAGTTACCGATGTTGGTGAGACAGGCCGCGCATGGTATGCGGGTACTCCCGAATCCACCGATTTCAAAGAGGTAAAGTCCGGATTCGCACTGGTTACCAGGATCAGCGAAGATGACGTTTCCGTACAGGAAGTGGAGATCGGAAAGTGGACCTTCATAGAGCGTGCTGGAATCGACATGAACACAGAGGAGGACCTGGAGGCTTTGCGGGAGTGGTTCGAAGGGTTGGAGAACAAGGAACGCCTGGTACTGAAGCTGCGTTTCGCAGGTTCTGTTTCATTGTCCCTCAATCGCGATCTGATGGAGTTTGTCGATGGCGCAAAGGAAATAGCCGGCGCTGTTGAGACACGTTACAAAGACCTGACGGTTATACCGGAGGACACAGATTTTACCGAGCTGGGTCTGTCCGGTTTCGCCCAGAAGACCGTTGAGCGTCTTCGGGAACTGGATGCCAACCCGGACTCTTCCTCCAGCAGAGCCCGGGATGCACTCGCTCTTCTTGTAAGACTCGCCGGAGGGGATTCATGAAACTGATCCGGCTACGCTTACGCAATTACCGGGGTATAGCTGATTCTGAGGTGAGTTTCGGCTCGAACGGTATAACAGTGGTTGAAGGGCCTAATGAAGCAGGGAAAACAAGCCTTGGAGAAGCCATCAGACTGCTTTTCAAATATCCTGCTTCAAGCAGGAGCAGCGCTGTCAAAGCCGTCAAGCCTGTATCGAGGGACGTTGGGTCCGAAATAGAGCTTGAAATGGAGACGGGCCAATATCATTTCACATACGCCAAAACGTATAACAGAAATACGGAGACCGTCCTGAAAGTAACAGAACCCGGTGTTGAGAACTACACAGGGCGCGAGGCTCATGATCGGGCAGATGAAATACTCCAGGAGACCATCGATGTCGATCTCTGGGAAGCTCTGAACATTGAACAGGGTGAAGCTGTGGAGCAGGCCGACCTGTCCGGCCAGGCATCATTGTCTGCGGCACTTGATGATGCAGCCGGTGGCGGCAGGGCAGATCCCACCGGGGATAATGTGTTTGAGAAGGTAAGTAATGAGTACGAACGCTACTATACGAAAACGGGCAGGGAGAGGAAGGAACTTCAGGATTCGAATAACGAGCTTGAGGAGGCGGAGTCGGAGGTGGAATCGCTGAAGACTCGCATTCACGAGTTGGAAGATGATGTCGAACGAGGGGCAGAACTGGAGAATAAACTGGAGAGCCTCAATTCTCGTGAAACAGATTTGAGGGAACAGGTAAAGGAGTATAGGCAGTCCCTCAGCGATATTGTGCAGCTGGAAAACGACCTTGCCTCTGCAGAACTCAAACTGGAATCGGAACAGAAATCAAAGCAGACGGCGGAGCGAAACCTGCAGGAGCGCCGGGAGCTTGTGGAAAGCATTGCCGCGGCCCAAAAGGTGCTGTCTGACCTCGAGGAATCCAGTTCTGCATCCATCGAATCGCTGCAGGATGCCGAGGACTCACTGAAGAAGGCAAAAACCGATGCGGCCGAAGCAGAAAGTAAATTCAAAGAAGCCAGATCCTATCGTGATCTCTGCCAGGCTGACTGTGACTACTTCAATGATAAACTTCATCTGGTGCAGATGCGGGAACGCAAGGGAAGGCTCGATAAGGCCAGAGAGGCTTCGGCCATTGCTGAAGAATTCCTTGAACAGAATCGTGTTGATGAGGAAGCACTGAAGGATATTCAGAAAGCCGAACGCAGAGTTTTGGAGGCAAAGGCGAAGCTTGATACGGGAGCTCCATGTGTTAAACTGAAAGGTCTGAATGATCTGGAGTTTCAGATTGATGGCAGGTCAGCACATATTTCGCTGAATGAAGTAGAGACCTTCCCCGTTTCCGATCGACTCAGTGTTACAGTTCCCGGATCGCTGCAGATAGAGGTCGAGGCTGGCTCCAGTGCGTCAAAGCTCTTGGATGATGTGGAAAAGGCGGAGAGAGACCTTTCAGAGCTATGCGAGAAAGCTGGAGTGAGCAGTGCGGACGAGGCCAGACAGTCCTACGATGCAAGAAGAGAAGCACAGAACACATTAGATAGAGAAAAAGAAATCAGGATAAACGACCTTCGCGACCTGGATTATGATGATCTCGAGAGAAGAATTATTGCCCTTGAGAAGGGAGTGCCCGATTATTTGGAAAATCGCGCTTCAGACTGCGAACTCCCGGATGACCTGGATTCCGCCAAAGAGAAACTGCGAGAGGCAGAGATTACTCTGGAAGAAACCTCCAGTGCATGGGAAGCGGCAAGGGCCAGTCAGGAATATTCGCGCAGGGTTCGGGACGAACTGAGAGAACAGCATCAGGAACTGAAGATAAAACTTGATCTCAAGGCGGAGGAGCTAAAACGAGACGAAGAGAAACTCGCTCTTCAAAGGGAGAAATGCTCTGACGATGATCTTGAAAAGGAATATGCAAAACTCTCAGAACGTGCAGATGAGCAGAAGAAGATAGTCAAGGCTGCCGATGAAGCTCTGCAGGACCTTAATCCTGTTAAGGTTCGGGCCCTTTTGGAAACGGCAGAGGGTTCTTTGGTGACCGTATCGAAGGAACTGGAAGATCTGAAGGAAGAACAGATCCAGGTTCGAACCCGCTTGAAATATCAGGGTGAAGACGGCTTGCATGAAAAGCTCAACATTGCCCAGACGCACCTTGATCATGTGAAGCGCGAAAACGAAGCTACGATTCGCAGAGCCGATGCTGCGAAATTACTCTATACGGTCATGAAAGAGGAACGGGACAAGGCGCGACTTGCCTATGTAGCGCCTCTAAAGGCGAAGATCGAAAGACTCGGCCGACTTGTCTTCAACAGTACGTTCGAGGTTGAAATAGATGAGGACCTGACAGTTGCAAGCCGGGTGCTGGATGGTCGCCAGGTGCCCTTCGACTCACTTAGCGGAGGAACCAGGGAGCAGATATCACTGATATCCCGTCTGGCTTGTGCCATGACAGTTTCCGAGAGTGGCGGTGCGCCTCTCATTTTTGACGATGCATTGGGGAACACAGATCCGGATAGGCTTAAATTGATGGGAGCAGTACTTGCCAAGGCAGGGAAAGAGTGCCAGATCATCATTCTTACTTGTGTACCGGAGCGATACAGTAATGTAGGAGAAGCAACCGTAGTTCACTTGTGAAACTCACAAGAAAGACTCCGAAACTGCGTCTAGCTTGCAAAATCCATGAAGCGACAAAAAAATCAGAAAAGCTCAAGAGCTATTTCACAAGCAAGGACATATACGCCGTGACCACAGGTCACAACTCCTGCGGAGTCGCTGGACAGTGTCCAGGGACGGAGCAGCGGGAGAGCGCTGCGGTCATGTTTCCTCGCCTGATTCTAAACGGAAAATGCTTTTCTTCTGATGATACAAAATGGCGGAGAGGGAGGGATTTGAACCCTCGGAGAGACTTAACACCTCTCATACGCTTAGCAGGCGTACGCCTTAAGCCATACTCGGCCACCTCTCCGCGCCTGGCGGGACGGAATTATCGTAAAGTATACCGTTCAGGTCAAGGTACATTCCCTCCAGAAGAGGATTTTACTATAAATATCGGGATTAGTAGAGAGGACTCAAAGTGAAGGGAACAGGTCCTTGCCACGGGTAGACCGCCTCATTCTGGGAATATTCGGACGGATAAACGCGGGGAAGAGCACACTGATGAACCTCCTGACAAGGCAGGAGACATCGATCGTGGACCCGGCCCCGGGCACTACCGCGGACGTGAAGAGCTCCATCATGGAGATACACGGCCTCGGGCCTGTGCGCATACTGGATACCGCCGGGCTGGATGAGGACAGCGGGCTGGGGGAGAAGAAGAGGAAGAAGACCCTCACGGCCCTGGAGGAGGCGGACCTGGCCATCCTTGTGGTGGACCCGGTCCAGTCCTTCCTTTCCGGGAACCTGGATGTGGAGACTACGGTCTCCAGCCTCTCCAGGAGGACCGGCGGCACTCTCTGCGCTGTGTTCAACGTTCACGCCGATCATGAGGAGAAACTCTCTGGAACCGGCGCCACGCTGGAGGAAACCGTGGAGTACTGCAGGTCGGCCCTGCTGGACATGGCGGGCACGCCCTGGGTTACGCTGGACCTGAGCAGGCAGGAGAGCCTCCCCGAGCTGGTTAGGTTCATCCGGTCATCCAGGCCGGCGGAAAGGAAAGAGGTGGAACTGCTGCCCTTCCTGGACAGCAGGACCCCGGTGGTACTTCACATTCCGCTGGATGAGGACAGCGGGCTGGGGGAGAAGAAGAGGAAGAAGACCCTCACGGCCCTGGAGGAGGCGGACCTGGCCATCCTGGTGGTGGACCCGGTCCAGTCCTTTCTTTCCGGGAACCTGGATGTGGAGACCACGGTCTCCAGCCTCTCCAGGAGGACCGGCGGAACTCTCTGCGCTGTGTTCAACGTTCACTCCGATCATGAGGAGAAACTCTCTGGAACCGGCGCCACGCTGGAGGAAACCGTGGAGTACTGCAGGTCGGCCCTGCTGGACATGGCGGGCACGCCCTGCGTTACGCTGGACCTGAGCAGGCAGGAGAACCTCCCCGAGCTGGTTAGGTTCATCCGGTCATCCAGGCCGGCGGAAAGAAAAGAGGTGGAACTGCTGCCCTTCCTGGAGAACAGGACCCCGGTGGTACTTCACATTCCGCTGGATGAGGAGTCCCCTTCCGGTCGTCTGCTGAGGCCCCAGGAGATGGCGATGGAATACATTCTGAGACTGGGAGTGCCCGCGGGTCTTTATCGCGCGGACCTGAAACTCGCGCGGAGCCGGTCGGAGTCCATCTCCGGCAGGGAGCGGGAGAAGTTCACCTCGTTCCTGGAATCCATGGGCGGAAGCGGGGGTGTGCAGCTGGTCCTTACCGATTCCCAGGCCATCGATATCATGAGCGCATGGGTCCCTGAGGAGATTCCGCTGACGACATTCTCCATAATGATGATACACAGCTCCTCCGGGGGGAACCTACCCCTCTTCGCGGAGGGAGCAGATGCTCTGAACCGTCTGAAGGAAGGCGACAGGGTGCTGATAGCGGAGGCCTGCAACCACGACAGGATAGCGGAGGACATAGGAACCGTCCAGATACCGGAGAAACTGGGCAGGGCCTGTCCGGGCGTAGTTATCGAGCACGCGTTCGGAAGGGAGTTCCCCTCACCCGGGGAGCTTGAGGGATACAGCCTGATAATCCACTGCGGCGGCTGCATGATAAGCACTCAGAAGCTGGGCGCGCGGATAAACAGGCTCGCCCTGGCCGGGGTCCCCGTCACGAATTACGGTATAGTACTTGCCTGGCTGGAAGGCCCGGCCGCGATGGAACGGGTCCTGCGGCCCTGGAAAGGACAGCTGTGAAGATATTTGCCGTTACAATCGCAGGGACGGTCCTTCTTTCGACGGGAGCAGGATGCGGCGCCGGCGATGGGACAGAACCCCTTCCCGACTCCACCTCCTCCGAGAACGGGGGAACCCTGAGGTCCTCCGCGGAGGAGATCCTTCAGCCCCGGGAAGCGCCCTCCGGAGCCCGGAGCCTCATAGATGATAGTCACTCAGCCGCCGAGCAGGCCAACGCCCGAACGGAGGCTCTTGAAGAGATGATGGGAGACATGTAATTGACCCTTCTGCCCTTGATCCCGATGTTGTTAACTCTGGGCTTTCCGGTACACAACCTTCCTCCGCTGACCGATGCGGCCGACATCGCGGTGGTGATGATGGAGGACGGCCTGCTTCCCCGGGAGCCCTGGGAAGGTATGACCACCTTCCAGAGGGAGGAGTTCTGGACCCTTGCCTGCAGCGGCATGATGGTGCAGAGAGCCGGCTGGTCGGGCTACGTCATCATATGCCCCCGGGGAACCGGGGAGCACATGCTGGGCTCCGCACTGGCCCTGGCATCCGCGGAGGGCGCCGCCGATAACTCGGCGCTTCGCTCCGGCCTGCAGCTGACGCCGGCCGCCGCCTGCTCCTCCACCGTTATCCTCTTCAGCGAAGACGGTCTTGACCCGCCCCCCGGCCGCCTGCCTCTGAGGAAGAGCCTGTGGCTTGCGGGAGGACCCGATACGATGATGGTGAGTTCTCCGGAGGAAGGCAACGCTTTCTTCTGGACGGGACACTCACCGGCGGGGAGCCTGGCACCCGCCGCATGGAGGGGGACCGGGTCCGAGCTGGTTCCGGCCGGGGAGGGAGCGGTGGAACTCTCCTTTACCTGCGTTCACGGCAGCGCGCCTTCCAACCTGATGGGCATAACCGTTGAACCCCACCCTCTCGATACAGTCTACATGGACACCTGGGGAAGGGCATTTGCCGCCGTGGACAGCCTGATAGCTTCCATATACCCCAGGAGAGACGATTCCGACCACCTTCTCTGGATCCGGGGGGAGGGCATCGGCCGCCCGTGGCGTACCGCGCCATCCCCGCTGCCGCCCCCTTCGGCGTCCTACAGTGTTCCCAGACCGGTGGAACCCCGCGAGGAACACCCGCTGAGAGGTTTCAGGGCCGCAGCGATACCCAACGCGGTCAGGGTCCATCTGCCTGGCAGATTCGAAAACCCTGCGATGGCCCCGGTGCTTAAGGCCGTCCTGGAGAGGATGATAGGAAGGGAGCTATACCCGGTATCCGGCGAGAGCGCTCATTTCGATGTTGAATGCGATGCCTCGGGCACTGTTTCCGTGTGGCTTATCGGTGAACGCGGGAATACTCCCGATGTAAGTCTTGAATCACGGCTGCAGGATATACTGCGCATTTCGGTACTGGTACCTCCGGGAAACACTCTGATCGGCAACGCCGTAACCAGAGCGTCCTACCTCGAAGGCGGCAATGTGGACTCGGCGGGGGTAAGGGAAGTATCCATGGAACTGATGAATATTCTCTATCCAGAGGATGGAGGAATGGCTCGAATGGAGGGGACACGATGAAAATCCGGAACTTCAGCTGTCCTTCGTGCGGCGCCTCGCTGAAGGTGGACGAAGGGCAGAAATCTCTATCCTGCCCCTACTGCGACAGCACGGTCATTGTCCCCGAGCACATGTCCGGGAATGACGGGGAGGAGTGGACGGGGACATTCCCGGCGGAGAGCATACAGCCGCCGGGCAGGGCTCACACCGGGAAAAGCTGTGCCACCATCCTGGTTCCCCTGATAATCGTCATCGTGATGGCCGCCGGCGCGCTGGTATTCTGGCTGGTCAATTCCTCCCGGATCAAGGATGCGCTGCAGGGACCGGTTGCCGCCGTCACCGGCGGTCCGGACATCCCGGTTGCGATGGAGTTCGGCGGTGAGGGAATGAGAGCAGGTTACTTCCAGGACGCGGCGCACGTCCGGGTGGACCCTCAGGGTAACATCTACGTGGGCGAGTTCTCCAGCGGCAGGGTTCAGATATTCGACTCCCGGGGCGACTATACGGGGCAATGGGAAATCGGGAAGTCCGACCAGATCTATCTGCACGGAATGGACATCTCCAGGGACGGAAGGCTCTTCCTGGTGTACGACAGCGAACTCTACATTCATGACGCGGCCTCGGGAGAGCTTCTGGGCCAGCTTCATCACCCTGACGGCTGGGGGTTCGATGACGTAGCGGTATGCGACGACGGAAGCGTGGTCGCTTCCTGGTACTGCAACCGGGACGATATCGTCAGGTTCGCTCCCGACGGAAGCCTGGAATTCGTTATCAGGGAGGCTGTCAGCAGCCAGAGCGGAAGTTCTGAACTGGACACCGATGTTGCGGTGGACGGGGACGGGAATATCTTCGCTTACGGTTCCTTCAACGGCAGCTTCTTCAAGTTCAGCCCCAGCGGCAGGTTCCTTAACAGGTTCGGAAGCGACGGGGACCGTCCGGGACAGTTCACCTCCCCCACATCCTTCTGCATCGACCACATGGGAAGGGTCTGGGTGAGCGACTTCGGCGATCTCATCGTCTTCGACAATGACGGCACCTACCTGGATACCTTCGATCCGGGAATGTCGCTCAGCGATATTTATATGGCCGACGGATACATGCTGTACGGAATAACTCACGACGAGACTGTGGTCCAATTGGACTTCTCAGAAATGGCGGAAGGGCTCTGAGAACCCGCAACAAAGGTATCAGGGGCGTTCTCTCATGAAAAGGAACCAAATGCCGTAACCGGCGGCAATCGCCGCAACGGTCGCCACCAGGGCATTAAGGGCGATGATACCAATGGCGGTCAGCTTGCTGCAGAATGCCGAATATGGTACCGGGCTTCCGAAGAGCAGTGAACCCAGCAGGACGAACACGGTTACGACCAGGGCTACGCTGTCGTTGTTCACTGAACCGTTCCGTTTTCGAATGATGATGAAGGCCGCGGTCCCGGCTGCGAAACCGGGAAGCAGCTCCGGCACACCGGCTATCAGCTGCATGGTCTCTCTTCCCTGTATATGACCTGAACAAGGCAACTGCGTGAATATATCCCCGCCGCAGTATCAGTCCAGGTCCGTGGACGCGGATATGGGCCCCGGCTCCCTCTCGTCCCTGACAAGTCGGCTGCCCTTCCTCTTCCAGGACCCTGTCCTGAACCACAGCCATCCGGAGATGGCTATGACCGTGTTGGATATGAACATCGCCCACCAGATCCCCATGGCGTCAAGGCCCGCGGTGAAAGCCAGCAGATAGGCCCCGGGAACCCTCAGCCCCCACAGCCTGGTCATGTTCAGGACCATCACCGGCATTGTATGGCCTGCTCCCTGAAAGCTGCCCAGGATTACCAGGAGGAAGCCGAACACGAATACCGACGGGGTCGTTATCCTGAACATGGTCCTACCCAGCTCCACTACAGTCGGGTCGTCTACGAAGGCCCTGGAGATATCCCCGCCGAAGAAGAACATGCTCACGGTTACGGGAAGGAGTATGGCTCCGATGAGAATAAGGGCGCTGTGAACGGACTTCTCCGCCCTGGCCTCGTTCCCCGCTCCCAGGTTCTGACCCACAGCGGTGGCGTTGGCCTGGCTCAGCCCCATGGCCGGCACCATGGCCATGTGGATTATCCTGTTCCCCACCCCGAAGGCGGCGGTAACGGCGCTCCCGAAGGAGTTCACTATTCCTATCATCACGGTGAACCCCAGGCTGGTACCCATCTGCCCGAGGCCTACCGGCAGGCCTATCCTCAGTATCTTTCCCACAGTTGAGCGTTCGGGCTTCATATGGGAGAACCCTATCCTGAAACCGTGCCTGCCCCTTATCAGCCTTGCGACCCCTATCACCGCGGCTACTCCCCGGCTGAAGACGGTGGCTATGGCAGCTCCCGCCACCCCCATGGCCGGGACGGGACCGGCTCCGAATATCATCAGAGGGTCCAGTACCAGGTTGAGCACCACCGATACAAGGGTAACCTGCATCGGGCCCATGGTGTCCCCCAGGCCGGTGCTTACTCCCTGGTATACGGTGAATGCGAAGAGCAGGGGTATGCCGGCCCAGATCCAGCGCATGTAGGAGTAGGTCATGCTCCATGCGTCCGGAGGCGTCTGCAGAAGGCGGAGAATGTGGGGGGTGAGAAAGAATCCCGCTATTCCCAGCACCATCCCGATGCCCACCAGAAGGGTGAGGAGCTGCCCGCCCACAGAGGCTGCCCTGTCTTCCCTGCCGGCGCCCTTGTACTGGCTTACCAGAGTGGTTCCCGCCGCACCCAGTCCCATGGCCAGAGCGAAACCTATGAACACCACATGCATGGTTATGGTTGGAGCGGTGAGCGCCTGCCGGCCCAGCTTGCCCAGCCAGAAGGCGTCCACGAGGTTGTAGAGTGTCTGCAGAAGGTGCGCCAGCATCACCGGCCAGGCCAGCAGAAGCAGCTTCCTCCGCACGGAGCCGGAGGTCATGTCCACGTTGCGGGTGGCCTTTGGTGTTCTCAAGTATCTCCCAGTTCCATGCGGAGGTGGAGCGGGACCCGGTTTTCATTGTATCGGGCAATATAACAGCCCCCGAAGATCAGGCGAGACCCCGCCGTCATTCCAGGGAAAAGGACCGGAGGCAGCCCTGAATCAGGGCCGAGGAATCACTGAAGCCGGCCGAGATATGTGATATGAACGGCAGGTTCGATGAGGTTTTCCTCATGATAGCCTCTCTCCCATGTTATACTGCAGCTGCATAAAACCTCAGATCCCGATGTTAGCATACATATGTGTTACTATCTTGCGTCAAATTACATCATTTACTCCTCTCTATCAATGATTTTATTCTCAGTCAGCATGACCAGGCAGCGATGTTACCGTGCTGTTGTATAATCATCTTTAACCCTTGACGAACGAAAGGGTATGACCAATGGTATTACCGGAGGTGATACCATGAGTACTGCAAAAATAGCGATCAGTATCAGTGAAGAAATGCTTCATCAACTTGATGAACTTGTTGCAAAAGCGGAATTCCCCAGTAGGAGCGGAGCCATACAAAAGGCAATTCTGGACATGCTTGAGAAAAAGTATGGTAATCGTCTTGCGCGGGAATGTGCAAAACTGGACCCTGAAGAAGAGATGGCTATAGCTGAAGAAGGTATGAACAGTGAGCTTGGATCATGGCCGAAATACTGAGAGGTGATGTTCTCTGGGCTGATCTGAATCCGACAGTCGGACATGAACAATCAGGAGAAAGACCGGTACTTGTTCTCAGCAACGATGTTTTCAATGACCGTTCAGGCACTGTAATTGCCGTCGCTCTGACCAGTATGGAACCACGAGCAGGATTTCCACTGACATTTGAATTATCGAATGCATCTCTACCAAAAAAATCATGGGTTAAGATCAGCCAGATCAGAACTCTGTCGATCAAACGTATTGGCAAGAAGATTACTAGGATATCTCCTGAAGAACTAGCTATAATTCTTGCAGGTTTAAACGAGATTATTGGAGGTTAACACTGATCAAGCAAATACAGCAGTACTGCGCATAGCGAATATCCAGGTGTTGCAGTCTGCTGATTTGAAGCGTTTTGCCTCTAGATTGAACGGAGCAAGAAATGGATTTAGTCGCTTATCGAAATGAAGAAATCGAAAAGGTAAGAACTAATGATTTGATGGCTCTTCTGCCGGATGATTGCCGTGGGTCAGTTCTAGATATTGGGGCACGAGACGGTTGGTTTTCCAGATTGCTCGCAAAGAAATTTGATCAGGTTACAGCACTCGATTTAGAAAAGCCATCCATTACTCATCCGAGAATTCAATGTGTAAAAGGCGATGCTACGGATCTGGAGTTCGAGAGCGGGGAATATGATCTGGTATTCTGTGCTGAAGTGCTCGAACACATTCCATCTGAACAACTTCAAAAAGCATGTGCTGAGCTGGAACGCGTGGCGAATAGATATATTCTTATTGGCGTCCCCTTCAAGCAAGACATCAGAATATGCCGGACAAAATGTTACACATGCGGAAAAAGGAATCCTCCATGGGGGCATGTCAATAGTTTTGATGAGCTGCGATTGAAAAAACTGTTTCCCCGATGCGATGCCAGGAAAATGTCTTTTGTAGGTGAAGAGAGCAAATGCACCAATGCGCTATCGGTGTTCCTTCTTGACTTTGCCGGAAACCCGGATGGGCCTTATTACCAGGGAGAACCGTGCATTCATTGCGGAGCCAAATTAATAGAGCCGCCCAAACTCAATATTCTACAGAAGGTTGCGACAAGAGTGGCGTTTTCTATCATAGATAAACAACAGCGTTTTCATCGTTCGCATCCGAAGTGGATTCATATCCTTTTTGAGAAACGGAGAGCATAACAACCGCACCAAATAGGGCCGGCAATTCCGCTGCGCAGCGTTCCGCAGTAATGCATAGGGAAATCCACAGTGCGCTTTATCAGTCGGTTTACTTCCAGTTGAAAGACGCCCTAGTCCTCCAGTTCTTCCGCCAGCCCGTCCCAGCTCTCCTGATACTTCTGTATCTCCTGACAGACATAGGCATGCTCTTTCTGCAGCTCCACCAGCCTGGAGGTCTGTGATATGACTTCAGGGTCCTGAAGAAGCCCCTCCAGTTCCTCCCTCTTCTGCTCCAGGGGAAGAAGTCTGCGCTCTATTCCGGCTATCCTCTGCCGCAGCTTCTTCTGCTCCCGGTATTTCTGCTTCCTCCGGTCTGCCTCCCGCCGCTTTCTTTCCCTTTCCAGCTCCCTGGGAGCCTTCCCGCCGGGCTGCTTCTTCTCACCCGGCTCGAACTCCCTTCGAATACGCTGCTGCCTCTTCTCCAGGTAGTAGTCGAAAGAGCCGCCGAACAGCACGACCCTGCCCTCCCCAACTTCGTACACCTTCTCCACCAGGGACGAGAGCAGCTGCTCGTCATGGCTTATGAGCACAAGTGTTCCGGAGTATTCCTCCAGGGCTTCGCTCAGCACTTTCCGGGAGAACAGGTCAAGGTGGTTGGTGGGCTCATCCAGTATAAGGAAGTTCACCGGGCTCAGGAGTATTCTGGCCAGGGCCAGCCGGCTCTTCTCACCCCCGGACAGCACCCCGGTCTTCTTGTAGACGTCGTCCCCTGTGAACAGGAAGCTGCCCAGTATGGACCTCAGCTCCTTTTCGCCGCTTTCCGGGCTGACCATGGAGAGCTGCTCCAGCAGGTTGAGATCGGGGTCCAGTCCCTGGTCCACCTCCTGGGTGTAGAAGCCCGTCTCCACCCGGGATCCCCGCCTGAAGCTTCCGGTGGTGGGAGGTTCCTCCCCGGCCAGTATCCTGGAGAGGGTGGACTTTCCCTCGCCGTTCCTGCCCACGATGCCCACTTTCTCCCCCCGGGTAATCACAAGGTCTACATGGCTGAACACCGGACTGTCGTACACCTTGCCCGCGTCCTCCAGCCTGGCCACAATCTCCCCGCTCACGGGAGGTTCGGGGAACCTGAGCCTGATGTGCCTGGGGTCCCTGTGGGTCTGAACTATCTCCATCCGCTCCAGCATCTTCTCCCGGCTGCGGACCTGGAACCGCTTGCTTTCCGTAGCCTTGAAACGCTTTATGAACCTCTGGATCCTCTCCACCTGCTCAGCCTGATGCCTGGCCTGCTTCTCCCTCTGCGCTATCTCCTCCCTCTTCTTCCGCTCGTAGAAGGAGTAGTTGCCCGTGTAGGAGGTGAGGCTGCCGAACTCCAGCTCGTACACCCTGTTCACTATGCGGTCCAGGAAACCCGGGTCGTGGGAGATTATCCACACGGCTCCGCCGAACCTTGTAAGGTACTCCTCCAGCCATATCCTGGCGTCCAGGTCGAGGTGGTTGGTGGGCTCGTCCAGCAGTAGCAGGTCCGGGTCGGAAAGCAGAAGCGAGGCGAGCTGGGCCCGCATTCTCCAGCCGCCGGAGAATTCCTCCAGCGGCCTGGAGAGGTCGGCCTCGGAGAATCCCAGTCCAGCCAGTACCTTCTCCGAGTTGGACCTGAGCCTGAAGGCATCGGTGGAGTCGGCCAGGTCGTGGGCTTCGGCGAGGCTGTCCAGAAGCTGTTTCTTCCTGTTTTCGTCCCGGGCGGTCTCCAGGTCCCTGTGAATGCTCCCCATTCTGCGAAGGGCCTTCGCCGCCTCTCCGGCCTCCCTGCACACCGCGTCCTGAAGAGGTCCCTTCGGAAATCCGCTCATCTGCTGGGGCAGGTGGGCGACCCTGGTGCCGGCGGACACGTGAAGGTCGCCGGACGTGGGGACCAGCTCCCCAGTTATCAGCCTTATGAGGGTGGTCTTCCCGGCCCCGTTCACTCCCACCAGAGCGGCCCTGTCGCCCCGGTTGATGGAGAAGCTCACGTCATCGAATATCTCCTCCGCCCCGAACCTCACGCCCAGGGACGAACCGTTTACCAGCATGGCGGCGCTTCCGGTTCAAGAGGACGGAAGTTCGGGCACTGGCGCAGGTTAGAAATGGCGAAGAACATTATGACCTTCCAAGTAAGCAGGAGCACCGAAAAACAAATCGTGCGATATCAGTCTATTCGAAGCATCAAATCTAATATGTATGAGCAAACGGGGCAGAATTAAGACACACTGGATATGCACAATTTCCATGATGCGGAAAAGGAACGACCTGAAATGCTCCGGCCCGGGGCCGAACTGTCCGCAGCCTGTTCATGCGGCTTCATCTCCCCGTGGATCTATGGTCTGGAGTATTGCCATTGCTCCATCCAACTGATAGAGTCTGAAGGAGGGAGGACCGTAAATGAAAGCATGCTCCTTTTCCCTGATATGCCTCTTTCTGTCGACCGTTCCAATTCTCGCGCATGACGGCGGGACCGGTACGGTAATGGGTTCCGTTCGCATCCGGGGAGAACATCCCCTCATAGGCGCCACAGTCATGGTCTGGGGAACTTCCTACGGAGCTATGACGGGGGCAAATGGCCAGTTCATTATCGAGAATCTCAGTGCAGGACCTGCAAAGCTGCACGTCAGCAAGATTGGAATGACCCCGGAGGAACTGGAAATAGAGGTGATCCCGGGTGATACACTGGAGCTGGATATTTCCCTGGACTACGTACCTCCATACATCGATACGACACCGGCGGTCATCATCAGGATCTGAATCGGCTAAAGGATAGATATTCTGAAATCGCCCAGTCTGGTGTAGCTGTCCTCCAGCCTGTGGTAACTCCAGACCTGACATGAGGCATGCCCGTCCTTGAGGCAGTTGTTCAGCAGCTGGGCCGCGACGGTATCATCGGCCCCTGAGCCGCTCCACATGCGTCTTGTCCCGGGGAAGGCCAGGGCTATATAGCTGTCGGGACGGTTCGGAATACTGAAGGCCATGCCGTACAGATAACTGTTATGATGAGTCCTGGGGACCCTCAGATGAAGATTGTCCTGACGGTACTCCCGGCCTGCATGTTCGATGGCTGCAATTCCATCCTCCGGGAATACGAGATGAGCGCCATCCAGGCCTGCCGCCGCGGAAGCGCTGTCGGATACCTGGAGAAGAAACTCCGGCCTGTCCAGGGACAGGCTGAATCTAGAGAGGGCCGCCGGCTCGAGATCCCGACTCCAGTCGAGCAGAAGTGTGCCCGAAAGGGTCCCTTCAGCACATGTCTCTATAAGCGATGCCAGCTGAGGTATGTGATGGTCCTCCTGCAGTCCGTCGAACCGCAGGATGATATGGCCTTCGGGCATCAAACCCGTATCGAATCCCGCGGTACCGAAAACAATGTTGTTCAGGCCCAGCCTCATGCGATCTCTCTGTCTGCCGGAGCTGGAAAACACCTCGCCGTTACCGTTCATAAGGAAGAAGCCCTGGCCGGAACTCAGGATGAAGGTTTCTTCGAACATTCCGAACAGCCATATCAAGTGGTTGTGAAATTCCAGGTCGAAGCAGTAGAGCGGATCGATCTCCGTCTCTCCACACTCCTTCACCGACCGCGGGGAAGGGAAGCAGGGGTATTGGGGCCACATCTCCATGTAGTAGACACCATCATCGTAGCCGGTGACATCGCCTGCCAAGGTTGCCAGGGCCGACTCGTCCATGAAACCCCTGCCGGATGGATACAGCGTCATCTCGGTGGAACCGCGGGGTCCCTGGCAGATGTTGCCCTGAACACGGGCTCCATTCCAGTCCTCGATATCGGTTATCACCGTCCTCAGGCTTTCCGCGGGGATAACACGCAACTCCGATGTTTCGTCCGTCATGGGAAAATGCACAGTAATGATGGACTCATGCTCGTTGAAGGTCGGTTCGACCCCTCTGGATAACAGCTCCAGGTCATCCAGGGTGAGGATGTTCGGAGAAGCCCATTCGACCATCACGAAAAGGCCGTCCCTCTTCTGGCCGTAGCTGAGCATCTCTCCGGTGCTGTCGGCCGTGAAAAGCGCAATAGAACCCTCTTCGAGGTTCACGCGGAAATCACTGACAAGGTCTGTCCGCTGTCCCTCCGAAAGGTCTCCCTTCCAGACAAAGGTGACCCTGACCGATATGGAGTCTCTGCTGCCTCCGGAGAGTACTTCACCCTCGAAGACACGATGCAGGCTGTCGTACTCAGTGTAGTCGAAATGCCCCGCAGGCGTACGTATTACCGTATCCCCGAACAGAATCATCAGCATAAGCAAGTTCACCATGATATCTTGATTATTCCTGTCGTTCCGGTCAGAGTCAATTCTCATGCAGGCTTCCAGACAGAGGATCCTGCCGTTCTATTGCTATAATCCGGTATCGATGCAATTGGACACGTGATTTCATGCATTTCAATACCTGCTCTGAGAGCTAATGCTGCAAAGAAACAAATAAGTCATACCATCTGATGATATGGAAATCCATAAACAGTGTGCAAGATGTTACCGTACATCTGGTTTTGAGTGAACCGAATCAGCGGCGATCCAGTTGGCACTCACATCATGCAGTACAGGAGTCCGCTGAGGATTCGTTGATCTCATTACGACACGGTACTGGAAGAAGTATGTATATGGCTGTTTGAAGTCCCTCAGATTGCATGGTTCCGTTACAGGACCGAACCATTTTCCCGTTTCATCGTAGTCGAACTTGAAATAGAATTCCAGAGACGTACCATCGGGAACATCCGCGGTCCAGTTGAAATCCCTCCACGAAGCATCCGAATCAAGAACCAGCCTGCCCGATGTCATCTGCCCTATCCTTTCGGGATTGCAATGGTCAATGAACCATATTCTGCCATCAAGCAGGAAGAGCAACTCATCCATACCATTACCGTCGAGATCGCTGCAGACTAGGTTTCTGAGTACTAGATCATCCTCCATTACATGGCGTATGCTGCCATCGGAATGGAAAGTAGTGTCATCCCTGGCAGAACCCGCCCGGCCATAATGATGCAATACCCAGGGTACATTCCCCTGAACGGCTTCGAACATGTACCTCGGGGAGCAGATGTCAGAGTCTCCGTCACCGTCCACATCTCCGCAGCATATTCTGCGAGCTCTGTCGATATGCCAATTGTCCCATAGCTTCACATCGTCCTGCCTCCAGGATCCATCAACATGAGTGAAAGCGAGATATCCACTCCTGTAATCGGAATAACCGTGCACATAGCGGTATGCGAAAATCCTGGCAAAAGGTCTGTGAAATGCTGCTGTCTCATCATCGGGAATGAACAGCATCCTCATCAGGGATACTCCCTGAGCATTCAGAGGATCATGATCGAAACCTATGAAAGTATGCTCGTCGCCCTCATAACGATGGACCAGCAGATCATGTTCACCGGTAGTATCCCCAGTAAATCCGTACAATTCCAGCTGGCCGTCCCGGTCATAATCACCGGACTGAAATCCTGATAAAGGTCTATCGAATTCGTGTCTGGGCCATTCCAGACCCGATTCTCCCGGATTCTCCCACCAGTTCATAGAAGGATTGTCACGATGTCTTGCAATTATATCCATATAGCCATCGCTGTTCACATCAAACAGCCCCAGAGCAGAACCTGAATAGTTAAATCCGTACCTGTCGATACAATGTGAGTTCCACTTGTCGTATTCGTCATGGTATAGGACGAACATTCCATCTTCTTCCGAGAGTACAGCTAGGTCCACAGTTCCGTCTCCATCAAAATCATCTGCCTGAAGCGCTCCCGGTTTATAGAATGGATCCTGGATAATGTGATAGGTCCATGCTAGTATATCTCCTCTGTTCTCAAGCCATCCGATCCTGTTCTCGGACTTGTGCAGAACGAAGATGTCATTGTCACCGTCAAAATCGATATCATGAGGCAATATTTGAGATATATCGACAGCTTCTTCGATATCCAGAGGCTTCCTGACGAAATCGTCGGGCATAAGGGTCAGCATTCCAGAGTCACTGTCAGCTTCCATGCCCCACATCGACTCGTACATGTTTTGCCAGTCCAGCACTCTACTTCCGAAATGTCCACCATTCCATGATGACTGGGATGCATATCCGACGCCGTCGGAATAGACGTACTCTGCCGAGGACATGCTGCAGCTCATCAGAATGCATAGCAGGAGATTCTTCAGCAGCGCATATCCGCTGCGAACAGATAGCTTCAGTATCTTATCTCTGGATTGAAGTCCCGGCATTCGTGAAACACCCCTCCCCATCGACCTTTGACCATCACTGAGCATCTTACAATAGTACTTCTACCATGAATACAATAATAATAATGTTCCTTCACCTGATAGGTACGTCAGTGATAGCCGTACCTACCGGCCGTTTCAATTACCAGAACTACGACTTGTATGAACATGTTGTAGAGGCAACTCTCGCATGCAAGCAGGATGACTCCATAACCGTCGTCGTCACACGTGTCCTGGACGGTCCGGCGGATAATGGAGATAGCCTTACTTTCTCGTACGACTACAGGTTGGGACTCGAACCGGACCAGAACTGCCTGTTCATTGCTGACACCACCGATAAGTTATCTATATATGGTCTTATTCGGGACGGTTACTACATAATGGTCGGTCGATCGTCCCCTAATATTCTTACCGAAGACGACCTTGAATCGCTATCATCCGGTGAAGTCCCTGAATTCAACGATCATTCCTCGGAAATAACCGTGCACTTTCCCCTGACATCCGATGAAGAGGATATCAGGGTCCGTTTGGAAGATGGACGGAGGATCACAGAATCCGGTTTCCACCTCTGGGATGATGTTGATGTATCCGGTAACATCTGCACAGGTCCCGGATACTCCTCCGTGCTGGAGATCTACCTGTCACGCGAGTACGGAGGGACCGAACCCATCACCTTTTCCGGTGATGTCAGAAGGTACAGGGATGATAAATACTACCTTGACCTGTGGCCAGTTTTTCCGGCGGTTACATCAACGGAGGCCTTCGAGGACTGGCAGCAGCACGATATCGTGCCTTTCTATACCTTCAGTATCGATGTGGACCAGCAGGACAGCTGGCCGGCCGGACTCCCGGAAGATGCCTACCTCCTTTCCAACGGCCGGGATTTCTATCTGACGGGACGTCGGATGTTCGTATCCAGAAGAGATACAGAACCGGCGGCAGACGAGGATTTCCAAATGAAATTCTGCCCGTATGCCACAACTTCATCACATTATTCAACTAGAAAACTCATCCTGGAAATAGAGAATATCGACAATTCACCGGAAAAACCCCTGCTGATGACAATGCTGGAGGCAGTGGATGATGACGGATGCTTAGAGGCATCGCTATACCTGCAGGAGTCCGATGATGCCAAGCTGGTCTTCTTTTCGGAATGCACTCTGAGCCTTTGCGCTCCCAGCTTCACGATGGAGCCCGATCATGAATACTCAGACGAGTTCAATATTGACCGATGCTCGATAACCTTCGACGAGACAGGCGCAGTGATTCTGGATTACAGAGGCCATAACTACCCTCAGATAAACCATGAAGTGGACCTGTACATCGGAAACCTCAGAGAGGAGGACTGTGTGATCTTCGAGGATCCCCATGATGATGACACGGTTCTTCTGCTGTATTTCACCAGTCTTGATGACTATATAGGCGATTCGGAACTTTCGGAGATGCTGATGACCAGAGTGCTGGATAACATGCTCTGGAATGGACCTATACAGGCAATACTATACCGTTTCTCTCTGTACATCCCTGAAAGCACCGAAATCGCGCCGGTCACTCTGCAAAGAGAGTGACCTGAGTGACCACCACCACCTAAAGGAGGTGGGTTCGGCTGGCGACTGAAGTCGCCTGAAGTACCTCGCAATTGATCCATGCCATCAGTCTGTGACCTTGAAATTGTCGTCATCTTCGGGCTCAAGTTCATGGTCCTCTATATACTTCGCCAATACCTCGTCCGTAACATTACCGCTACTCGCTGCAAAATAACCCCGAGCCCAAAAATGACGACCCCAAAACTGCTTCCGCAACGTGCGAAAGTCCTGAAGAAGATGGTGCGACGTCTTACCCTTGATGGCCTGCATCAATTGACTCGGAGCCAACGTCGGTGGTACACTCAACAGTAAATGTACATGATCAGGTCGTACGTGACCCTTGATTATCTCTATGTCCTTACTACGGCATATCTCGCGTATCAATTCTCGAACCCTACGACCAACTTCATTACGCAACACCCATACCCGAGCGGGACACTAACTTCGAGGCATGAGTTCTTCATCCGGTATCGCCGTTTATCAGTGCCTGAATGCAAAATACCGCAGAGGTTCCAACCGGTCAACGAGCGGCTGAAAAATGACAGAAACAGCCTGAACATCCCGGATAAAGCCTCCTTTCAATGGGCTTGCGTTTCTGGAAATCCATATAATATTCTCGAGTCAGCACTTACCATGGAGGGAGATCCAATGAAAGCTATCCTGTTCTTCATGCTGCTTCTTCTTCCCGCACTGGCCCTGTCCCAGACGTTCAATTTCGAAACACCTTACAATCTGGAGTGCGGCGGTACCGACATTGATGTCGGCTACTACGCCGCTCCCTGTGTTGTCGACTGGGACGGCGACGGGCTCAAGGACCTCATCCTCGGCCAGTTCTCCGGCGGGAACATAAGGTTCTACAAGAACGAGGGCACGAATGCCTCGCCGGTATTCAACTCCTTCTCATACCTTTACGCCGATGGTTCCATCATCACCATGGCCTACGGTTGATGCACGGGTTCCACTAATCCACAGGTTGTGGACTACAACGACGACGGAATGCTGGACATCGTAGTAGGGGACCGCAACGGGTACACCCACTACTATCGGAGGACCTCTGAATCGCCTATCACACTCACCCAGGAGGCCGACCTGGCCTGCGGGGGAGTCACCATCGACGTGGGGTACAATTCCTCTCCGGTCTGCGTCGACTGGGACGAGGACGGGAACCGGGACCTGCTTCTGGGAACCCAGGACGGCACCGTCCGGCTCTACATCAACGACACCATCGACACCGACCCGGTATACAACACCTACTCCCTCCTTCAGAGCGGCGGCAGCAACATCAGTCATTACAGGAACTGTCCGCAGGTCTACGACATGAACCAGGACGGCAAGAAGGACCTTCTCTGCGGGGCCAACGACTACAGCATCTACTACTACGAGAACACCGGCACCAACGCCGATCCGGTCTTCTCAGACAGCGAGGCCATCATAAACACAGGTTACGCCGGGGCCAGGTTCTGGGTAGACGACTGGAACGAGGACGGGCTTCCGGACGTTCTGGCCAGCAACTACTACGGCCTGGTCCAGGTCTATATCCAGACAACTACCGGAGTTTCGGGCGGAGGAGAAACCGGCTCGGTGAGATCCCTCTCGGCCGACCGGAATCCCTTCTACTCATCCGTGACCGTATCGGCAACCGGTTTCGGCGGTGGAACGATAACCCTGTACGACATGTCCGGCAGAACACTGATCGAACGCCCTCTGACCCCTTCGACCACTATCGACGGCGCCGGCCTTCCGGACGGCTGCTACCTTGTTGTGGCTTCCGATGAGGAGAGCTTCCAGACTCTGAAGCTTCTGAAGATCTAGCGCTGAACAGGAAATGTCCCATTTTAAGGCCCGGCACGGAAATGGGACATTTCTGCGCTTCCGGCGGCTGCCGATGGGGAAGGACGCGGGTGAATAATACGCATTTTCCTCCGAAGTCGATATATTCAGCCTGATATTCGTTTATCGGTCATAATCTGTGCGAGAGGAAGTCGCCATGAAGGTACTTGTTACAGCGTTACTGCTTCTCACCGCCTCCCTGCTTGCCGCTGAAGACGCGGAAATATATACCCTGGACAACGGTCTGCAGGTGGTCCTTGACAGGATGGACTTCGCTCCCACCGTGGTCGTGCTTGTCCAGTACCGTGTCGGCGCGAGGAACGAGGCTCCCGGAATATCCGGAATCAGCCATTTCACAGAACACATGATGTTCAACGGAACCCCCGACATGCCGGGGTCGCGATTCTGGCAGCTTGTGCAGATGGAGGGGGGAAACGCCAACGGGGGCACGGGCATGGATTTCACCTCCTATCACATCTACTTCCCCTCCACCAGGCTGGAGAAGGCCCTGAGAATAGAGGCCGACAGGATGCAGAACTGCCTGATGGACTCCGCCGCCATCGCTCAGGAGATAGGGGTGGTGACCGATGAGTGGCGGCTTATGCAGGACTCGCCGGACAACCAGCTCTACAGCCGGGCCAGGCAGGAGTTCTTCGGCGACCATCCCCTGGCCCGGAGCGTCATAGGAACCGGCGAGACCATAGCGGCCTTCGACGAGGAATCCGTCAGGGAGTATTACGAGACATGGTACAGACCCTCCAACGCCGTGCTGGTTGTGGCGGGGGATTTCCAGCGGGACGAGGCCGCTGCCCTGATAGAGGAGTACTTCGGCCGAATACACTGTGACGGGCCAGTCCCGGACAATGTCCCTGAAATAACTGAATGGGACTACCCGGAGAGGGTGGACATGGAGTTCCCGGCGCAATCCGACAGGTTCCTCGTCTACTTCCGGGGCTGCGGCCCCGACAGCCCGGACATTCCCGCGCTGATGCTGCTGAGCGCTCACTTCAGCGGAGGCCGGCTGGGATGGATGCAGAGGGAGCTGGTGAACGGCGGTCTGCTGACCTCTGGATACTCCAGCGCTCCCTACGGCCTGGACACGGGTCCATTCTCCTTCTACGGCAATGTGCAGGAGGGAGTTGACGTTGACAGCGTGATAGACATCGTGGTTCAGGAAGTCTTCGCCACCGCCGGGGAGCCTCTTCCGGAGCGGAGGGTCTCCACCCTTCAGGATTATCTGGTGGCCCGGCAGCTCACCAGTGTGGACACCCCTGTTTCGCAGGCGTGGAGGCACGCGTACTACCTTTCGACCTACGGTGACATCGACGCCTACGACCGGATACTGGAGGAGATATCCGCCCTTACGGCCGAGGACCTCCGGGAGGTGGCCGCCAAATACTTCACTCCGGACAGGATGATGGTGGCGGTGCTTCATGCAGCCGAGGGCGCTTCGGGAATGCCGGAGACCTCCACAGCCGGCACCACGGAGACAGAAGTGCCCGAAGTCACAGACTGGAGCGGCCTGGACCTCACCGATGAGTTCGTGCTGCCGGAAAGCTCGATATCCGAAGGAGTGGAGCGATTCCGGCTGAATAACGGTCTTGTGCTTCTGGTGAAGGAGGACCACAGTTTCCCCATAGTGGAGATAATGGCTGCAGTGCCCATGTGCGTCCGCAGGGAGAACCCCGACATGTGCGGCATATCCTCGCTGACCTCGGAACTTATGCTGCGGGGAACCGATGAGCTTGATTACGAGGCCTTCCACGAGAGGCTGGCAGTTCTGGGCAGCAGCACCTGGATAGCGGTGAACGACAACTATTCCATGGCCAACGTCTACGGGCTCAGCCGGAACATCGACACCTTCTTCGTCTCGCTCTCCGACCTTCTTATGCGCCCGGCCCTGACCGAAGATGATTTCCAGAGCGTGCAGACGCAGCAGCTGGGCAATCTGGCGGTTAGGATGGAGCAGCCCTTCTACGCCGCCTTCCTCAAAGTGGACGATGTTCTGCTGAGCGAGGGCAACGGCAGGACGGAGACCGGTGAGACCGTTTCCTCCATCACCCGGAACGATGCCGAGGAATGGTGGCGCACATGCGTAAGGCCCGAAGGCGCCGTTATCACCGTAGTAGGCGACATCACTCCGGAGGAGGCGCTTGCGCTGACAGAACTTCACTTCGAAGACTGGACGAATCCCGAGGAACCCCTGCCCGAACTTGTTCCCCTGGAGTTCAGGGACGGTCCTTCGGACACTCTCGTAATGTCCATGCCCGGCAAGGTGCAGGTGGCTGAGATAGTGGCGTGCAGAGCCCCCGCATACACTTCGGAGGACTACATTCCCTTCGCCGTGATGAACCGGATACTGGGAGGCGGCATTGGCTCCAGGCTCGGTCAGAACATCAGGGAGACCCAGGGCCTCGCCTACATAGTGGGCAGCAGGCTGGACGGTCCCGCCTCCGGGTCCGCCGGGGGCAGCCGCTTCATCGCCATGCTGGCCACCGGAGCGCCCACGGCGTCCAGGGCACTGGATGCCGTCCTCCACGAAATAGACCGGATGAAGAGGGAGGATGTTGCGGTAGAGGAGCTTCTGATCGAGCAGTCCCGCAGCATCGGCCGCCACGCCCTGAGCTACGATTCCTACGATTCGCAGGCCCGGTACCTGGCCGCCTGCGAGGCGACGGGAGTTCCCCTGGACATAGACCTGAGGGAACTGGAGCAGAAGGTTCGGCTGACGGTGGACGACATACGAGAGGCGGCGGCCGGGTACTTCACCGGCAGCTGGTTCATGGTTGTGGCCGGAGGCGTTGACGAAAAGCTGCAGCCGCTGCAGTGATTCAGTAGAAGCGGCTCTCGGCCCGGGTGCAGGGTCGAAGCCTCATAACAGATGAAGAAAGGCCCCGCGGAAAGTCGTGCCGCGGGGTCTTCAGCAGTACAGTTGCCTTGCTGTCGGCGGTTTTTTCGCTGATACGCTCATCTGCCGGTAGGAATGCTTGGCATTTCAAGTTCCAGCGGACGGAAGTTCAGCCGGTCCGCCGAGACAAGCCGAAAGGTTACACCGTCTATCTCCGCGTCCACGTCATCGGGCCATTCGCCCGGGGCCATGTGCATGTGGCCGTAGACGCAGAGGTCCACTCCCCGCTCGGACATCATTCCGGCGAACTCCGTGGGCCGCCCGCCTGAGAAGGGCGGGTAGTGCATCATCACGACCAGCGGCTTACCGCCGTCCATGAGCCCTCGAGCGGCATCCAGTGCCATTCCCAGGCGCAGGAGCTCCCTGCGGTAGACCTTTCCGTCATCTTCCTCCGAATACCCCTCCGATTCGGGCGTCACCCAGCCCCGCGTGCCGGTGACCACGGCCGGCCCGATGTCCACCGCTTCGTTCTGAAGGGGCACTACGCTTTCAGGAAGAACTACCCTCATCTTCGATATGGAACTCCACCAGTAGTCGTGATTCCCTTTTATCAGGAGCTTCCTTCCCGGCAGGCGGTCCAGCCAGAGGAGGTCTTCCATGGCCCCGTCCAGGTCCATGGCCCACGAGAGGTCTCCGGGGAGCAGCACCGTGTCGGCCTCCCCCACAGCGCTCCTCCAGTTCTTCTCCAGCAGCAGGTGATGGTCCCGCCAGTGCTCCCCGAAAACGTCCATGGGCTTGTCGCCGGAAAACGAAAGATGAAGGTCCCCTATGGCGAACATGCTCAATTCTGCACTCTCCCCTTCCGGCCGCGCGGCTGCTGATTGTGGGAATATAGCAGGAACCGGGACTTTTCCGTTCCGGTGTAATTCCGCCGTTGACTTGCAGGGGCGGGTTTCGGATAGTAGACTGACTCAATTGTATGATAACCGCAAGCTTAAGGGAGATGAGATGAAGTTTCTTTTATTGACTCTTATCATTGTTTCGTTCTCTTTCGGAGACGTGGTCTACAGGGCCGATACACCTGTAGAAGAGGTCGTTCTGGTGGAGTCTACCGAGGGCGAGGTGGTTGTCCAGTTCAACCTGCAGGCCCTTGAGGCGGCCGACGTCATCCTGGAGGGGTTCGGACCGGGAACGGTCTTCCGCATACCCGCGGGCGGGGGTTTCCTGGCTGCCGTCGGCTCTCCCGACCTGCCCGCCCTGAGGCGGATGGTCCATGTGCCGGAAACCGGCAACGTGGAGGTGGAAATCCTCAGCGCGGAGACCAGTTACCTCGGAAAGTACGATGTAGCGCCGTACCAGGAGCCCCCCACCTGGTCGGGAGGCCCGGTTCCCTACCGGATTGACAGCGGACTTTACAGCACCCCCCGGAACTTCCCGGCAAATCCGGTGGAGATCGAGTCCGTCAACATACTGAGGGACATCCGCGTAGCGCGGGTGCTCTACAACCCGGTCAGCGTTAACCCGGTTACCGGGGAGGTATTCGTCACCACTTCGGTGACAGCATGCATACGGGGCATCGGGGGGACCGGCGAGAACGAGCTTACCCGGAGTGCTCAGGGCTACACCAGGAGCTTTCTCGGAATGTACGACGAAGTCCTGGGAATGGAACCGGTCACCGATACCGACCTGATAGAGGGAAGCTACGTTTTCATAGGCTCGGAGGAGTCCATAGACCTGGCGCAGGATCTTATTGAATGGAAGGCCCAGAAGGGCTACAATGTGGAGACCGGCATCATCTCGGAGATAGGGGGAAGCTCCGACGAGATAGACGACTGGCTGGAGGACGCCTTCAACAACTGGCCCAATCCCCCCGAGTACGTCATGCTGGTGGGCGGGGACAACGTGGTCGCGACACCCTATTACGGCGGCCACGCCGCGGACAACATCTACGGTGTCATCGGTTCCGGCGTCATCCCCTCGATGCACGTGGGCAGAATATGCGGCAACGACACCGACGACCTGGCCTACATCTCCTGGAAGCTGCACCAGCACGAGTCGAATCCCTACCAGCCCTCTGGCGAGAACTGGTTCATGCGGGGCTTCAGCATGGCCTGCACCGATTTCGAGGCTCCCGAAGAGGCCCTCAGGATACATCAGCTCTTCCAGGCCCACGCAATCGAGTCGGACTTCTACTGCGACGCCCTGGGCGGCACATCGCCAAGCCTCTCGCAGGTTACAGCCGACCTGAACGAGGGCAGGTCGGTGATAAACTACATCGGCCACGGCAGCCCGACAGCCTGGATGACAACCGGGTTCAGCATCTCCGACATCGCATCCCTCACCAACGGCAGAAGACAGCCGTGGGTATTCACCATAGGCTGCCAGAACGGCGAGTTCGACAACTACTACTGCTTCTGCGAGGCGTTCCTGGCCGAGGGGACCATCGAGGACCCCAGGGGGGCCATCAGCGTGATGGGCTCCTCCACCAATACGCCGGTGGGGCCGGGGGACACCCTTCAGGTGCATACATTCAGGGGCTACTTCACGGAGGAGCTGCATCACCTGGGCGCCGCGCACACCTGGGGCAAGATCCAGTGCGACGCGTACTTCGGGGGTGACGGCGAGAGCATGATAATGATGACACATCTGTTCGGCGACCCCGAGACCGCCATCTACAACGACACTTCCCCCATATCGATACTGGAGAACACCCATGCCGCCACCATAGGCGCGGGAAGCTTCCCGGTGACCGTCACCGACGAGGCCGAGGCCCCAGTTGAGGGAGCCATGGTCGCCGCCTACTACGCCGATACCGGTGAACTCCTGGATTCCGACTACACCGACGCCTCCGGCGCGGCAACCCTGGACATCTCCTCCATTCCCGGGTCGGAACCGGTAACCATCACTTCCACCGCATACAGCAAGCATCCTGCCGTCACCTACGCCGACCCGGCGGTGGCCATAGGCGACGCGGGCAGCGGGGTCTTCCCCAGGCTTTACCTCGATACCCCTGTCCCGAACCCGGTTACTTCGGCCGCGTCCATAAGGTTCGGTCTTCCTGTTCCCGGGGAGACATCTGTAACCGTTTACGACCTCTCCGGAAGGATGGTCACCACCCTTGTTCCCGGCGAGATGCAGGCCGGTTCCCACACCATCTCCTGGGACTGCACCTCAGACGGAGGTGAGAGGGTTCCAAACGGTGTCTACTTCGTCAGGCTCACTGCGCCTGTTTCAGGCAGCCTTACCAGGATGTTCGTCGTGGCCAGGTAGCCTGAGCTCCAGCTGAATGGTCCCGGGCCGGCGGTCGAGTTCACCGCCGGCCCCTCCTTCTGCCGCATTCCCGCCCCGTTCCCGGTAAAACATACCGGTACCCTATCTATTATGTTTCCTGTAGGAGAATTCAAAGCGGAACAGAATAGTGAAGGGAAGACCATGATTATCTTTCTTGCGGCGGTCTGCCTGCTGGGAACCGGCGGGCAGGACCTTATCGTTGTGGAACAGGACATCAGGGAGCTGACAGATACTTCCGTCCTGCAGGAGATGTTCATCGTTCATATCTCCACCGACTGGTTCCTGGCCCTGGGTGACGGGAGCATTCTTGAGGCGGATTACCTGGTAGTTGATACGGGGCCTGTCCAGCTTTCCGATTACAGCCTGGTCCACCTGCGGACACCGGAGGATTCCGAGTCCGCCGAGGTGGTGGGTGAAGTTCTTCTATGCCGGGACCGGGTTGCGCTGGTGAAGCTCGGCGACGCGCCTCCCGCCCCGACAGCTTATCCGGGAGTCCATCTTGTCCAGCCCCTGCGGGTCTACTCCGAGAGGGCCCTGGAACCCTTTCGTCCGGTCACCCTCAGCGATCCGGACATTACTGCAATCGTTGACGCGGTGGATCAGGACTCTCTTATAGCGGTCATACAGAGGCTGGAGGATTTCGAGACCAGGCTCTGCGTCAGCGATTCCTTCTACAGCTCCTGCGAGTGGACCAGCGACAAACTCCAGTCGTACGGGATGACAGCTGAGATTGAGGATTTCGAGTTCGTCTTCTACGGCGAGACCTATACCAGCTACAATGTTGTGGCGGAGAAGACGGGGGTTATCGAACCTGACGTAACCGTCATCATCTGCGGCCACCTGGACTCCATAACCATGCAGAACCCGTGGGAGACCGCGCCGGGAGCGGACGACAACGGCAGCGGCTCAGCCGCCGTGGTGGAGGCGGCAAGGGTGCTGTCCGATTACAATTTCCGCTACACCATCAAGTTCCTCTGCTTCGGGGCCGAGGAGCTGGGTCTCCACGGCAGCGAGTACTACGCCGGCCAGGCGGCCGCCGGCGGCGACTCCATAATAGCCGTAATGAACCTTGACATGATACTCTACGGTCCGGAACCCTACAGGCAGCTTTTTGTACCCTACAACACCATCTCCGAGGACCTGGCCATGAACATGCAGGAGATATCCGGAACCTACGTTCCCGAACTGGATCTGAACGTGGTCTACTCCCCCGGTACCACATACAGCGACCACGCCTCCTTCTGGGCCCAGGGATACCCCGCCCTGCTGGGGATAGAACAGGGAGTGGACGAGAATCCCTACTACCATCAGGAGACGGACCTGCTGGCGAACTACATGGAATACTTCCCCTTCGGCACGGAATGCGCCAGGGCTGCCATAGCCACCGTAGCTGTCTACGCCGACCCGCTTCCCCTGGGCATGGAGGGGAATGACGCTCCGGAACCGCTGATAAGCAGCATCGGCCCGGTCCCGGCAGCTTCAGTTATCAATATAGGGCTGAGCGTCACCGGCAATCCGGTAAGCCTGCGGGTCTACGACATCACCGGAAGGGAAGTCGTCCATCAGACCCTGGAAGCCGGTGCCGGCCAGGCAACAGTGGACCTGAATCCGCTGCCGCCGGGGATATACGGCCTCAGGGCCGCATCGGGCCTGATATCGTCATCCAGAATGATAGTTGTGTCCCGGTAGCCGCGGCAAAAGGACAGAACCGCCGGGCGATATGCATGAGGTTCACCTCTCGAAGGAGTATATAAATATCTTCCTTCTGAAGTAAAATGGATTATAGAGCCTGGTAAGTTTTATGCAGAAGTTACCTGCAGGTACCGGTGTGTGAATCCCTGCAAGATTCGCCGGAATACCACATGTAGCGCATGAACGCGAGCCTGCGCTAGGAAGAGGGCCAGTTTTCCTCACCGGAGAGCTGGCCCCTCTCCATCAGCCAGAGTCTTGCGGCCTGGGCCACCGCTCCCCGGCCCACCGATGTGACTTCTGTGAAACTGGTCCTTAGATGCTCCGGGGAATCCTCCACTACGAAAGCATGCCCGGCCCATTCCAGCAGGTCATGGTCATTGTAATCGTTGCCCACCGCGGCGGTGTCGGCGGGTGAAATGCCGTGCCTCTGTGCTATCCATGCCACCCCTCTGCTCTTGGATATTCCAGGCGGGAATATCTCTATCCACATGGATTCACCGTCCAGGGGCGAGGTAGTCCTGAGTATGCTGCAGTCACCGCCAAGATGGGAGTTGAACTCCTTCAGGCGGTCTTCTCCCGCGCCGGAGGGGAGTATCACCACAATCTGCGTGGAAGGACCGGACCCGTCAGGGGAGGCCAGAGGACCGCAGTGGCCCCTATACAGCTCTATGCGCCTTTCCATGTCCGGGTTCGCTCCGGAAGCGTAGCAATAACTGAAAGCATGGCTGTCGTGGCCGGTGGACTGCACGCAGAAATCGTAATTCCTGGAGACGAGCCATTCAACCAGCCGGTCCGTCAGCTCCCCGTCCATGGAAGATGACTTCAGACAGCTGCCGCTCCTGTAGTCCATTACGAAGGCGCCGCTGGAAAGCACCAGGTAGTCCACCGGTAGAACCCTCCGTCCCATCATCCTCCGAAAGGAGAAGGGAGACCTGCCGGTGGCTATTACCCTGAGAAATCCCATCCGGCCAAGCGATTCCAGCGCCCGCAGGTCGTCATCGTGAAAACCGCCTTCCGGCTGGAGCAGTGTCCCGTCCATATCCGTGGCGAAAAGCCCGGCGGTCTCGCTTCCACTATCCTCAGCCATGGACCGCGGCGGTGTCCAGCAGCACCAGGCTTCCCATGGGGAAGCCGCAGTGTCCGGCGACCAGTTCGCACTTGACCCTGAACAGGAAATGAACCGGCAGTCCCGAGGATGACAGGGACTCGTAGTTGCCCTGTCCCTTTGCCACTATCACGTCCGCGGCACGGACCAGCTCCCTGAACTCGGGGGAGCAGTCGCTCAGGACCGTGGCCGGCGCTCCGGAGCCGTTGCCTACAAGCTCCGCCACCATGTGGAGCCCCGCGGCCCGGGCGTCCTCCATGGTGGCATCGTTCAGGGCCGGTCCGCCCCGTACGGCCACAACTGTCCTGTCGGCGGGGAACTGCTCGAGGAACTTCCGGTCGAAAACCGTCTCCCCCGCGTTGTCTGCGAGGTAGAGCACCCGCTTCGCGGCATGTACCCTGGCTTTCAGCTCCGAAGGGTCCATTCCCCGAACGGGAAGGTGCATGGCCTCATGAAGGGTATTGGATATTTCGTCGTCTGAAACTGTCTGTTTCGCTCCCAGGTCGATTATGTTGCCCGCTATGGCCAGTTTCAGCCCGGCAGTGAAAGGGTCCGGAGCTTCCCGGACTATTTCGTCCATGCGGGGCAGC
>JAWOBF010000047.1:0-3304 GCA_046498225.1 Candidatus Aegiribacteria sp. | reverse complement strand
GCCAGGGTATCGGCCAGGTTCTACATCGGCTGGGACAGGGCGGACCTGAGGGGCATAGTGGAGGACCTTCTTCAGCAGCTGAGGGCGATGCGCTACAGAGGAATTCGTATCTTCAATCCCGACGGCGGCCGTTACCTGCCCGCCGGGCTGTGAGAGCTTGGACCTTCCGGAGAACCCCTCCCGGTCGCTCCTGAAGGAGCTGCTGGAGGGAGCGGGTCCGGATGAGGAGCTCTTCCGGAAAGCCCACGAAAAGCTGCTGGAGGAGATGGGCGGAGAAGTCTATCTCAGAGGCATTATCGAGATATCCAACCGGTGCAGGAAGAACTGCTTCTACTGCGGTCTTCGCAGGGACAACAGGTCGGTGGCCAGATACACGATGGAGCCCCGGGAGATAATCTCGGCGCTGCAAGAGGGTTATTCCCTCGGGCTCCGCTCCTTCCTGCTTCAGTCCGGCGAGATGCTGGGGGAGCGCCACATGGAGATGGTGGCCGGAGTCCTGGAATGGTGCTCGGACAGAATTCCCGACGCGAGGATGGTGCTCTCCCTCGGGGAATTGCCGGAAGAGGCCTTTGACAGGCTGCGCATCGCCGGGGGTCACAGGTACCTGCTTCGAATGGAGACATCCTCCCGTGACCTGTACGCCGCCTGCCATCCCCGGGATGGACTGCATTCCTACGGGGAGAGACTGAAGGCGCTGGAATATCTCAGGGACACCGGCTGGCAGACCGGTACCGGCGTGCTAATAGGACTTCCGGGACAATCCGAGCGGGACCTGGCCGGGGACCTTCTCTTCATGAGGGATTTTGACATCGACATGGTGGGAATGGGACCTTACATCGAGAACGGGAGCACCCCGTTCTGGAAGCTTCGCGACAGGCTGAGGTCCGGGGAGGAGAGGACTCTCCTGACACTGAGGATGACGGCCCTTGCCAGAATGCTGCTCCCGGGAGTGAACATAGCCGCCACCACCGCTCTTCAGACCATCAGCGACCGCGGTCTGGAACGGGGGCTGCGCGCCGGCGCCAACGTGGTGATGCCCAATCTCACCCCGGAGAAGTACCGGAGGAACTACAATCTATATCAGGGCAAGACACTGGTGGGAGATACGCTGGAGGAAATACTGGAAACATTGAAGGCAAGGTGCGCCGGCATCGGAAGAGAGGTGAAGCTTCACCACCCCGGGGACCCTCCCCGTTACAGGTCAAGAATGATGGAAATGGGTGATGCGATTGAAAGATGACGGGATCGAACGGCTTCTTGCGGTCCTGAAAAGGGAGGGCATCGCGCCGGAACGGGCGCTGGACCTCCTGAACGCGGGTCTGACCCATCATCTCGGGTTCGCCAGGGTCGACGGCGGCAGGGGGTGCAGGTCGACCCTGCCCGAGATAGTCCTTGCCGGGGGCAAGAACCCGGAGGAGGTTGCGGAGGTTACCGCGGCGCTCCTGTCCGGAAGCGGGCTGGCAATAGTCTCCCGGCTGGAGCCGGAGAAGAGCGCGGATATTCTGAACAGGTTCCCGGAGGGTACATATCACGAACGGGCCAGAGTATTCACCGCCGGCGAGTACACGGGGAAAACGGGAGTGGATGAGGGCACGGTGGCCGTTATCTCCGCCGGGACCTCCGACCTCCATGCCGCAGAGGAGGCGGCTGTGGTCCTGGAAACCATGAAGGTGGATGTTGACCGTTTCTACGATATCGGAGTCGCCGGCCTGCACAGGCTTTCCGGTACTCTTCCCAGAATAAGGGAAGCCACCCTGTGTATCGTGTTCGCTGGAATGGACGCCGCCCTTCCCACGGTCCTGGGAGGGCTTTACCGGGGACCGGTGGTTGCTGTGCCGACCTCCACAGGATATGGTACGGCTTTCGGAGGGGTGACGGCCCTGCTGTCCATGCTGAACTCCTGCAGCCCCGGTATATGCGTGATGAACATTGACAACGGGCTGGGCGCCGCGGCGGCGGCGCTGAGAATACTGAGAGGAACCGATTAAATGTACCTGGTCACCGGAGGAGCCGGATTCATAGGAAGCAACATCGCCAGGGAAGCCCTGCGCAGGGGACATGAGGTCAGGATCCTGGACAATTTCTCCACCGGACACTGGTCGAACCTGGCTGACCTGAGGGATCGGACCGATGTGATGGAAGGCGACATAAGGAGCTATCACATAGTAAGGAAAGCCATGGAGGGGGTAACAGTGGTCTTCCATCAGGGGGCCCTTCCCAGCGTTCCCCGCTCCATAGCCGATCCCATCACCACGAACGAGGTCAACGTGCAGGGTACGCTGAACATACTGCACGCGGCCCTGGACGCCGGATGCAGAAGGGTTCTCTTCGCCTCCTCCTCCTCCATCTACGGAGACGCCCCGGAGCAGGTCAAGAGCGAGGACCTCCACGTCAGGCCTCTCTCACCCTACGCTGTCAGCAAGCTGGCGGGGGAGAAATACATGCAGGTATTCCACCACATATACGGACTGGAGACCGTAGCCCTGCGCTACTTCAACGTTTTCGGTCCATACCAGGACCCGGACAGCCCATACTCGGCCGTCATACCGCTATTCGTCCGGACTTACCTCCGCGGTGAGCGGCCTGTGATCAACGGGGACGGTTCGCAGTCCAGGGATTTCACTTTCATAGACAACGTGGTCCACGCCAACCTTCTGGCGGCAGAGGCCCCCGGTGCCCCGGGAAAGGTGATGAACATCGCCTGCGGCGACAGCATCACGGTGAACAGGCTGGCGGAAGAGGTGGCCGCGCTTACCGGAAGGAAGGACATCAGCCCCGGTCACGGCCCCCCGCGTCCCGGTGACGTGAAGCACAGCAGGGCAGATATCGGCCTGGCGGAAGAGCTTCTCTCCTACCGGCCGGTGACGTCGTTCAGCGAAGGCCTGAAAAAAACAGTATCTTTCATGCAGCAGCGCCGGGCCTGACGGGCCGGCGCTGCCCCGGAAATTCCGAGCTTCACCGCGTTCTTTCAGGTGAGGAGGCTGCATGGAACTGCTGAAAGAGGGGCTAGACACAACTACCTGCAAAATCCTCCTCTGCATTGTTTGATTTACAGAAACCAAAAAGGCAATCAACAGTTGCCGTCGAACTGATATTATAACTTACCGATGCTGTTTTTAAATGATGGAGGTAAAGAATGAAAAAGAACTACGATGAGCCGATCTTTGTCGATGTCACCAACAGAAATAAGGAAAATGCCATGGTTCGGGTAGAGGCCGAAATCAGGGAACTCTGTTTAGAACAACCTTTTGCCGTCCTGGCAACCCAGGGCGAAGGCCAGCCATACACTAATTTAATCAGTTTT
>JAWOBF010000020.1:0-28993 GCA_046498225.1 Candidatus Aegiribacteria sp. | reverse complement strand
GCCAGGACCAGCTGGCGCAGGGAATCACCCTCCATACGCCGTCCGTTCCCCTGCACACCACGGTGCTGTCGTCCCCCAGAACCCGGTACCCCCCCTCTCCCAGTATTCGGGCGGCGGTGCTTTTTCCTCCCCCGGACGGGGCCATGAAGAGGATGCCCCGCTCCCGGGATATCACCGCTGAAGCGTGAAGGACCGCGCCCCGGCCTCTGACCGCCCGGGCCTGGACCCTGAGAATGGACTTACGCATCGGGACTGATCTTCCTTGTCTCCGGGAAGAGCCCATTTTCCTCAGCCCTGCTGCAGACCCAGAAAGGGGCGGTGAAGCTGCCGGTGGAGTAGTAGTTCTGCATCACGCAGGAGCCCAGGCATATACCTTTGTGAACGCAGTTGCCGCATATGCCCTCCAGCTTCCCCGGAAGAAGGGTCCTCACCTTCTGCAGAAGGGGATGGTCCCTCCATATGCTGTCCAGCTTCCCGGTGATGAAATTCCCCATCACCAGCTCGCCGCAGATGAATCCGATGCCGCAGAAGGAGACGTCGCCGTTGGCAAGTACGCCCAGCAGGTTCTGCAGGGGGCACCTTCCCGATTCCTTCAGCCTGTTTACGGGCAGGAAGGCCGGCGGAACGTCCACGGTCACCGACCTTCCGCAGGTCTCATGGATATCCCGGGCGAAGGACAGGATACTCTCGATGCCGGTGTTGTTTCCATGCAGCCCCGCTCCCCTTCCGATGGGCTGGACCGGGTTCACCTTAAGGCTGCCCACCCCCAGGTCGCGGCAGAGGCGCGCTACCCGCAGGACCGGTTCCACTCGAAAGTCGACGGTGGAGGTTATCACCTGCGTATTCACCCCTCCGCTCACCAGCTTCCCGATGAAGGAGACCGTCTTCCGGAATGCCCCGGGGGTGTTCCTGAAATCGTCATGGACTTCCGGGTCGGCGCTGTCCAGGCTCACCGCAACGCTCCCGGGAGGATGTTCGTCGAATGCTTCCCAGATACCTTCCGGCTCCAGGGTCCCGTTGGTCTCGATGTTAACGAAAAGACGGGCGGAGTGTTCCGCCGCGGCCCGGTAGAGGAGGGGGAAGTCGGCCCTGAGCAGAGGCTCCCCGCCGGTGAACTTCAGGTTCTTCAGACCAAGGTCCGCCGCGCTGTCAAGCAGGTCCCTGAACTGCTCCGGAGTGAATTCCTCCTTCAGTCTTTCCCTGACGGTGAAGGGAGCGCCGCTCCTTCCGGGGGTTATCCAGCAGTGGCTGCATGCGAGGTTGCATTCTCCGGCGGGGTTAACGTAAAGATGGGTCAGGGGTGGGACGGTCATTGTTCCCGCAGCAGAAACCCTGCCTCCGCCAGTTCTTCAAGGAAGCTGTCCAGGTCCCGCTTCAGGTTCTCTTCCTCCGGATACAGCTCCTCGAGCTTCTTCAGTATCAGGGAGCGGTCGCTTTCCTTCTCTATCATGTGACAGATGCCCCAGGCCACGTCCTCCACCAGTTTCAGCTCGCCGGTGTCGACGTTGAACAGTATGCCGCCCTCGGGCTCTTCTCTGAAGACAACGTATTCCGGATATCTGAGACTTTCCACCCATCACCCTTTCGCGTTCGGGAACATTGACCGCCGCCGCTGAATAATATATTACTGTAAAGGTAACCGGAATACCCCATGGATGGAGAAGGTCCAATTATGAGAATACTGATAGTGTCGATACTGCTCGCTGTCTCGCCGATGCTTCTGGCCGCGGGGCTGGAACCCTCCAGGTTCTCGCTGGTGGAACCCACGGGGTCATGGTTCGACCCGGAATTCTCGGGTTACACCAGTTTCAGCATGGTGACCGGGGGCGGCAGGACACTGGCAGGAGGCCTGACGGTGGGTACCATGGCGTTCTCGCTCCATCCGGACTGGGACGCTTCCGTTGATATTGGCTACGCCAGGGTCTACGATCTTCACGGCTTTTCCGCGGGCAGGGTCCTGGGGGGGCTCGACCTCAGGTGGAGACCGTCTGACGATTTCTCGGTCCAGCTGCACTTCAGCGGCTCCCTCCCGGATTCATCGCTGACCGGGTTCTGACCACTGGCGGTGCTGCCGTCTCTTTTGTGGCTGCTCCCCCTTGCTTTCTCCACGGGTGATTCCCTGAGCCGAGCGGGAAACCTTCCCGAAGCCCTTCCACTTCTGATGGAGGAGGTGAAAGCCGATCCCGCCGACCCATGGCTTCTCTACCGGCTGGCCTGGACGGCCAACCGCATGGAGATGCCTGAGGAGGCGCTGGGGCCGGCCCTGGCCGCCTGGTCCATGGAACCTTCCAGCCAGTGGTTCCTGGCGGAATACCTGAGGGCGCTTCGAAGCCTGGGGATGTTCCGGGAGATGATGGAGTATTCGGACCTGGTGCGGGGTGGCGGCGTCTGCCGCTACTACCTTGCCGCGGCGGAGAGGGAGCTGGGAATGGAACCTTCACCCTCGCTCCGATACCTCCTGGACGCGTCCGTTTCGCCTGACGATTCCACCGCCGCCGACGCCTGCGCCTGGCTGGCCATATTCCTGCAGGGCAGTTCCCCGGAGGACAGCGTTCAGGCACTGGCGGCCAGGTCGGTGGAACTCATGCCGGAGGAGGATTTCTACAGGTGTCTGCTGGCGGAGCGGCTGGCGGAGGCCGGAGACCTGGAGGGGGCAAGGGAGCAGATCGGCCGCCTCAGGCTGGAGGGCGGTGACGGATACTCCTACTGGCGCGCCGTGGCGGCCCTGGCCTCAGCCGAGGAGGATCCCGAAAGGGAAATCTGGGCCCTGAGAAGGGCCCGGGAAAGGCGGTTATGCCCGGAGTCGGACCGGGAACTCGGATGGGCTCTCTACTTCAGGGGAAGGGACGCCCTCAGGGCGGGCGATCTGATCCTGTCCGGGGAAGCGCTGCGGGAATCAGCTCTTCTGGGCGACTCCTCCGAGGTGTTCGTCCAGAGATCCGATTCTCTGCTGAGGCTGATGGATGAGTTCGAGGAAACTGCTGCTGACGGTGGTTAGCATAGCGCTGCTGCTGCTGGCGGCGGAGTGCGCAGGAAGGCCCCCGTGGCCCGGCGCGGGTGACGTCTCCAAGGACAGGTCCTCCCGGGTCGCGCCCTGACGGGCCGCTTTTCCGGAGGGGTTACGATTTGGTTATGATAGTTATTGAGGATGAGCTTAATCGGCGGAAACGGATCCGCTATTTCAGGCCTGGAGGATTGATAACTTGCTTAAGAAGGTCGTGAGGTCGCTTTTCGGTGACCGGCAGGGAAAGAAGGTAGCTCAGCTGGAGCCGTTCGTCGAGGTGGTCAATGAGCACTTCCGGGCGCTGGAATCTCTCTCCGGGGAGCAGCTCAGGGACAAGACCAGGGAGTTCAGGGTGCGTCTGGCCCGGGGCGAGACTGTGGACGACATCATGTCCGAATCCTTCGCCGTGGTGAAGGAGGCCTGCAGGAGGCTGCTGGGCGAATCCTGGATGGTCAGCGGAAGCTCCCAGGAATGGAACATGGTTCCCTTCGACGTGCAGATAATCGGCGCGGTGGTGCTTCACCAGGGAAGGATAGCCGAGATGGCCACCGGAGAGGGGAAGACCCTGGTGGCGGTGATGCCCATGTACCTGAACGCCCTCGACCTCAACCCGCGATGGATGGAACTTGCCCGGGAGAGGTTCGGAGAAGACCCGGAAGAATGGGACTTTGCCCCCATCGACGGAACACCTCCGGGCAGGGGAGCCCACCTGGTAACGGTGAACGACTACCTGGCCAGGAGGGACGCCGACTGGATGGGAGGTGTCTACAGGTACCTGGGCCTTACCATCGGCTGCATCCAGATGGAGATGACCCCCGAGGAGAGGCTTGCCCAGTACAACTGCGATATCACCTACGGCACCAACAACCAGTTCGGCTTCGACTACCTGAGGGACAACATGGCGGTTCGACTGGACACCATGGTTCAGAGGGGACACAACTTCGTCATCGTTGACGAGGTGGACAGCGTACTGATAGATGAGGCCAGGACCCCTCTGATAATCAGCGGTCCGGTGGCCAGGTCCACCAACCGGTACAAGGAGTACCGGGACCCGGTGGCCAGGCTGGTGCGGAAGCAGACCGTCCTGGTGAACGACATCGTGGCCAGGGCCGACCAGCTCTGGGACCGGGGGCAGACCGAAGAGGCGGCCCTGCTCTACCTCAAGGCCAGGAAGGGGGCCCCCAAGCAGAGGAAGCTGGTACGCGCCCTGCAGGACCCTGACAGGCTTCAGGCGGTGCAGAGGATGGAGGGTGTTCTCCTGAGGGAGAAGAGGACCCATGAGCTGGAGGAGGACCTCCTCTTCGCCATGGACGAGAAGGAGAAATCCGTGTCCCTCTCGGACATCGGAAGGAAGACCCTTTCCCCGGACGACCCGGACTTCTTCCTGCTGACCGACATAGGCGACGAGATAGCCGGAATAGAGATGCGGGAGCTGCCCGAAGCGGAGAAGGCGGAGCTTAAGAGGAAGGCCTACCACGACCATTCCCGAAAGGCGGAGGCCCTTCACAATATCGACCAGCTCCTGCGGGCTTTCCAGCTGTACGAGAAGGACGTCGAGTACGTTATTCAGGACGGCCGGGTGGTGATAGTAGACCAGTTCACCGGAAGGCTGATGCCGGGAAGGCGGTTCAGCGACGGCCTTCACGAGGCCCTGGAGGCCAAGGAGAAGGTGGAGATAAGGAGCGAGACCCAGACCCTGGCCACCATCACCATACAGAACTACTTCCGGATGTACGACAAGCTCGCCGGCATGACCGGTACCGCGGAGACCGAGGCGGATGAGTTCGAGAGCATCTACGACCTGGACGTGGTGGTCATCCCCACGAATGTGCCGGTGGTCAGGCGGGATTACAACGACCAGGTGTACAAGACCAGGAGAGAGAAGTTCAACGCCATCATCAACGAGATACAGAGACTTCATTCACTGGGCCAACCGGTGCTGGTGGGAACCGTCTCGGTCGACGTGTCGGAGCTTCTCTCCAAGCTTCTCAAAGCCAGAAAGGTACCTCACAGCGTACTCAACGCGAAACAGCACGAGAGGGAGGCCGAGATAGTATCCCGGGCCGGGCAGAGGGGGGCTGTGACCATAGCCACCAACATGGCGGGAAGGGGGACCGACATCAAACTGGCTCCGGAGATAAAGGAGATAACCGATACCGACGGGAACAGAAGCCCCGGAGGTCTCTTCGTCATTGGAACCGCCAGGCACGAGTCCAGGAGAATAGACAGGCAGCTCCGGGGAAGGAGCGGTCGCCAGGGGGACCCCGGGTCCAGCAGGTTCTACCTCTCCCTGGAGGATGACCTGTTCAGGCTTTTCGCTTCCGAGAAGCTTATTGACTTCATGAAGAAGAGCGGAGGGGAGAAGGAGGGCGACCCGGTGGAGCACGCTCTTCTCACCAAGGCCATTCAGAAAGCCCAGAAGCGGGTGGAGGAGTACAACTTCGGAATAAGGAAACATCTTCTCGAATACGATGACGTGGTCAACCGCCAGAGGGAGGTCATCTACGCGAGACGCCGACAGGCCCTGACCGGCGAGGAGCTCGAGGAAGAGGTCCTGGACATGGTGGCGGCGGTGGCGGAGGACATTCTGGCCGAGGCCATCCAGGACGAGACGGAAACCGAGGAATGGACCGTCGACAAGGCCCGGATCAGACTGGGCGAGATATCCGGGGTGAACTTCGACCTCTCCGGGCTGGCAACCGGTGACATGTCACCGGAGCAGGCCAGGGAGGCCGGGGTTCGAATGGTGCTGGACTACTATCACATGAAGCGGGAGAGGATAGGGGACGAACTGTCCTCGGAGCTGGAGAAGAGGGCCGTGCTCAGCTCCATAGATTCCATGTGGAGGGAGCACCTCTACGGAATAGACCACCTCAAGTCCGGCATAAACCTCAGGGCCTACGCCCAGAGGGATCCGCTGGTGGAGTTCAAGAAGGAGGCCTTCGGCCTGTTCGAGGAACTCCTGGACAGGGTGGACAGGCTGGCTGTACGGCAGGTGCTGTCCCTGTGGCCGCGCGACGCCAGGGCGGACCTGCCCGAGAACCTGCAGGTGCAGGGCAGCGCTCTTCATCCCTCCTCCACCCTGCCTTCCGCCGGGACCGCCCGGGCTCAGCAGCCCCGGGAACGGGCCGGTGGAAGATCGAAGCAGGCCACCGTGGTGCGGGAACAGCCCAAGGTTGGCCGAAACGACCCCTGCCCCTGCGGCAGCGGGAAAAAATACAAGAAGTGTTGCGGAAGGTAACGAACGAAGGGAGAAAAAATGGCTGAGAACGGCAAAGGAGAATTTTGGGCCTTTATGGCGGGCGCGTTCGCGGGAAGCATCGCAGCCCTCCTTTACGCCCCCGCCAGGGGCGAGGAGACCCGGGAGAAGGTTAGGACCACATCCGGAGAGATCTACGAGAAGGGTGAGGAGTACTACAGGGCCTTCAGGGCCGAAGCGGAGAAACTCATCGATGAGGGCAGGAAGATGATCGACGGGGCCGGCTCCGCCAGCAGGGAGAAGATAGAGGACACTATCAAAAAGCTGGAGGAGGCCAGGGACAAGATCGACCGGGCCACCGAAAAGGGCAAGGAAAAGGTGGAGGAACTGAAGGAGAAGGTAGAGAAGAAGGGCGGAAAAAGCTCGGCCGGCAGTGAAAAGAAGAAAAAGTAACTCCAGCCTGGCAGTATGGGGCGACGGCGCGGTGGGAACCGGACTCGCCGTCGCCCTTTCTCCGCTATATGAGGTTACCCTGGTAGGTCCTCCGGGCAGCGGAAGAGGCCGGAGGGAGCTGGAGTCCACCGGGGCCTTCCCCGGTACCGCATCTGTGAACAAGGTGGAATCGGGTGACAGCTTTCACGCCCGTCACTGCCTTGTGGCTGTGAAGGCCTACCACATCCCCGCCGTCGCGGGACCGGCCATGCGTTCCTCCGACGGGAAATGCGTCTGCCTATCCAACGGAATGGGACTGGAGAAGGAATGGGGTGAAACCTGGAATGAGAGGGTGGAGCCCGCCATTCTCACTGCCGGTTTCGGTCTGACCGGCGGGAACAGGGTGGAGACATTCCCCGGAAGGCTGACCCTGTCCCCGGGGGGAGAGGCGGAGTCCGTCTTCGCCGGCTCCGTCATTCCCGTGGTCCCAACCGACTCCATGGAAGTGATGAGATGGGGGAAGTGGCTGGTCAACAGCGTCATTAATCCCCTGGGAGCCATCACCGGCCTGCGTAACTCCGAACTCCTGCACGTCGGGCTGGGAGACGCGGTGGAGGTCCTGTTCAGCGAGCTGATAGAGGTGGTGCCTTCGGAACACAGACCGGCGGCGGGGAGGGAGGCCCTGAAAATGATGAGGGACCTCCTTAGTTCCTCCTTCAACCGCTGCAGCATGCTTCAGGACCTGGAGGCCGGAAGAAGGACGGAGATAGATTTCCTTACCGGGCTGTGCAGGAACCTGCCGCGGGACGAATGTCCGGCTGCCCTCTGCCTGACAGGTCTTGTCGGGGCCATGTCCGCGAGGCAATAGGCCGGGAGGCTTACTCCTCCTCTTCCCCCATCCAGGTTCCCTTGTCCAGAAGTTTCCACACCGGCTTGCCGGTTATCTCCTTGAGGTCCTCCAGCACGTCCAGCTGGGTGGGGTCCACCTGCAGCGACTGTCTGAACATCTCCACCGCGTCCTCCTCCTGGGCGATGATGGCGAAGAGTCTGCCCATGGCGTTGTATGCTTCGGTCAGCTCGGGGTCCAGTTCCGCAGCCTGCTCGAGGTGTTCCATGGCGTTGTCTATCATCTCCTGCTCGTCAAGCTCGCTGTCCCATATTTCGCGGGTGGGAATGTTGTCCAGAAGGGACATCGCGTAGCATAGACCTTTTCCCAGGTATGCCATGGCGTTGTCGGAGTCGAGTTGTATGACGCTGTCGTATATCTCCAGAGCTTCCTCGGGACTCCGGTCCTTTCTGACTATCTCCGCCAGGCTGAGTCTGGCGTCGATGTCATCCGGATTCTTCCTGATGATCTCTTCAAGGGTCTCTCTGGTGCTTATCTCCATCTTGGGTCGTTACCTCCATTGGGTGATATCACGGTTTCGCCTTCTTTACTTCCTGAAATACCTTTCGTCAAGCCCCCTGCGGTGCCGGTCACCCGGATGACTTGCCCGAACGGCCGGGAAACCGTAGTTTTATTTTTCATCCTCATGGAAGGGGAACATGCTGGATACCGACGTCAGATACCTCAGGGGGGTCGGCCCCGCCCGCAAGGACCAGCTGGCCCGTCTGGGAATAGAGACCATCGGCGACCTCCTGCTCCACGCTCCACGCGGCTACCATGACCGAAGGGTGATAACCCCGGTGCGCGAACTGGTTCCAGGGAGCGAGGCGAACGTGGAGGGTGTGATAGTCTCCTCGGGTATCCTGGGTTCACCCCGGAGCGGCAGAAGGTTCCAGGCGGTCCTGGATGACGGGACCGGCCGGCTCAAGCTCACTTTCTTCAATTACAGGTACATCGCGGACAGGCTTGCCGGGGACGTGAGGGTGATCGCAAGCGGCAGGGTGGAGCTGTTCGGAGGACTTTCCATGGTGCATCCTGAACTCCTCTTCCCCGGTGGAGAGATGAAAGAGGAGGAACTGGTCCTGCCGGTATATCCCCTGACCAGGGGCATCAGCCAGCTGATCATGAGAAAGCTCGTCAGAAGGGCCCTGGAAGACCATCTGCACGATGTCCCCCGTGTCCTCCCGCCGGAGGAGCTCCGATCCATGGGATGGACCGACAGGGGGGAAGTGATACGGACGCTTCATTTCCCTTCCGACCCGGCACTGGGCGAGAAGGCAAGAAGGGCACTCGCCCTGGAGGAATTTTTCGTTCATCAGTCCCTCCTCCATCATGTCAGGTCCAGGGCGGGTCGAAGGAAGGGGATATCCATGCCCTCCTCTCGAGATACCCTGGAAGCCCTTCTGAAAGGCCTGCCGTACAGCCTTACCTCGGCCCAGGAAAAAGCCGTGGAGACCATCGGGAGGGACATGTCGGGGAATTCTCCCATGCGAAGGCTCCTTCAGGGGGACGTTGGCTCCGGTAAGACGGTCGTGGCCGCCGCCGCCTGCGCCATCTGCTCGGGGGCCGGATGGCAGTCCGTGGTGGTGGCTCCCACCGAAGTCCTTGCTTCACAGCACTACAGGAATCTCCACCGCATGCTGGGTCCGGCGGGACTTACATGCGGCCTGTTGACCGGAGGTACATCCGCCTCCGCCAGGAAAGAACTCCATGAAACCCTCAGGGACGGCTCCCTCGACCTTCTGGTAGGGACCCACGCGGTGCTGGAGGATACGGTTCGGGTGCCGCGGATGGGGCTGTGCATAGTGGACGAGCAGCACAAGTTCGGAGTGGCCCAGAGGGACAGACTGATTTCGGGCAGTGAACCCGGCCCTCATTTCATGCTGATGACCGCCACTCCCATACCCAGGACCCTCGCCATGAGCCTGTACGGTGACCTGGACCTGTCGGTACTCGATGAGATGCCCCCCGGAAGGGGAAGGACGGTCACCAGGGTTGTCGACAGGGACCATCGTCAGCGGGTCTACAGCTTTCTTCTGGAGAGGCTGTCGAGGGGCGAGAGGGCCTACGTTGTCTATCCCCTGAGGGAAGCCTCCGAGGAGCTGGACCTGAGGGACGCCTCCTCGGCGTTCAGGATACTGCAGAGAGGTCCCGCGGGCGAATTCGGAGTTGGCCTTCTCACCGGCGCCATGAGTTCCGAGGAGAAACTGGAAGTCACCGGCAGGTTCGTCGAAGGGGAGATATCCGTCCTGGTGAGCACCACGGTGGTGGAGGTAGGGCTGGACGTGCCGGAAGCAACGGTGATGATAATATCTCACGCGGACAGGTTCGGGCTGAGCCAGCTCCATCAGCTGCGGGGAAGGATAGGAAGAGGAGGCGCTGACTCCTGGTGCTTCCTGATGAAGGACAGCCGCTGCGGACGGGAGGGCATGCGGAGGCTCAGCATAATGGAGTCCACCGACGACGGTTTCAGGATAGCCGAGGAGGACCTGATGCTGCGGGGGCCGGGAGAGGTGGCGGGAACGCGGCAGCACGGTCTGCCGGGGTTCCGCATCGCTTCCCTGACCGGGGACCTGGACCTTCTGGAGAGAGCTTCCTCCCTGGCCGCCGGAAGCGGTAACTGGGAGATGGTCAGTGAGGAGTACCGCCGCCGCTTTGGTGCTCCGGATGTTCCTGAAGTATAATTCACCCGCCGGGTCGATGATGAACATCGATACGCTGACGGTAGAGGTTGCCACGGACATGGATTACTGTCTATCTTAGGTATGATCGAAAATAAAGTTCTTGCAGGGCACTTGACACCGGTTTGTCAGTTGATAGCATTTATGAATCTTATTCATGGCTCGCACCAGCAACCAGAGGGAGCAGGTTGGAGATGAGCGCAGGATCTGAAGAAGTCAAGAAACTATTGCAGACCGCCAGAAAACAGATTCAGCAGGGTGAGAGGGAAGAAGCCCTCGTAACTTACCGCAGGGCTCTTGAACTCGATCCTGAGAACCAGCAGATAATGGAGCGGATCAACATTGTCGAGCGGGAGATCGCGGCCATGGAGAAGTTCAACAGGAGCAGGTCCAGCCGGGCTCATTCCGCCGGCAGGAACATCTCCTCCTCCGGTTTTGTCGATGACTGCATAAAGAGGTCGGACGAGGCCATGGAAGCCGGTGACTCGGTGCGTGCCCTTCAGGAACTGGAGAGGGCCAAGAGGCACGATCCTGACAACGCCATGGTGAAGAAGAGAATAAGCTATGTAAGGATGCTGATAAAGGTGGAGGGGCTGGCGGACATGGTCCGCAGCCGCATCGATTCTGGAGACCCCGCCTTCGCCGTGGAGAACATACGGAGAATATTCGACCTCTGGCCATCGGCGCCGGTGCTGGGCGAGCTCCTTGACCTGGCCGAGAATTACAGGGGCGTTCCGGAAGAGGAGAAGGCCGGAGCCGCGGCAGCCGCCGCTCCCGTCACCTCCGGACCGGAGACGAAAACCGAACCGGCTCCGGAAACCGCAGGAAGAAAGGAAACCCCTCCCAGAAGGAAGCCCGGGGCCGGAAAGACGGCTCCCGGGAAGAGGGAGCCGGTTGCAGCGGTGAGCAGAACCGACGAGGAAAAGGGCAAAAAGAAATTGATGTTCATTATAGGCGCGGCTGTCCTGCTGGTCGTTGTTGTTTTCCTCATCATGAACGTGTTCGGCGGGGAGGAACCGGAGCCGGTCATGGAGGCCCAGCCCACCCAGCCGTTCACTCAGACAATAGTGATCCCCGATATAGAGGACGCCACGGTAACCCTCGACGGCCAGCCCGCCGAAGAGGTCAGCCCCGGTGTCTTCGTGCTGACGGATACGGTATTCACCAGCAGGACCGTTAAGGTATCGGCTCCCGGCTACGAGACTCTGACCCTCGCTCCCGAACTCGAGGAGGGAATGATGAGGACGGATACCCTTACTCTCGACACCCTTGGAACCTCCAGGGTCCAGGTCACCTTCGACTACCTGATGCCCGAGGGGGAGGATGAACCCGGGGCGGAAGAGGTGAGCTTCCTGGTGGACGGGGAGGTCATTCAGAGTTTTTCGGACACGGTCAGTACCGGTGAGCATGTATTCCAGGCGATGGTGGAGGGATACAGGAGCATGCCCGAATCGGTCCTGGTGGCGGAACCGGAGGATTTCACCCAGACCCTGAACGTTCTGAACGCGGAACAGTCGCAGGTTACCCTTCAGCTGGCCGCGGACACTCCGGGCAACGCAAACTTCTACATAGACGGAGAGAGGGTGGCCACCGGCAGGAGGATGAGCCAGGCCCTTCCCTTCGGTAACTATTACCTGCAGGTCACAATGCAGGACCGGGAGGACTTCGGGGTGAACATAGCCCTGGACGAGGAGGGCTACAGCCGGACCGTCTCCCTGGCGGAGATCGAGGAGACCGGTCAGCTCATGGTCGGTCCGGAGCCGTGGTCGGACGTATACGTTGACGGCGCTCTTGTGGGTACCACGCCCTTCGGGGGAGTGGAACTTGAACCGGGAACCTATGCGGTAAGGCTGTCAAATCCCGATTTCCAGGACGACGTCCGCACTGTTCAGATCACCGCGGGCGAGACAACCTCCATACAGTACAACGCCGTAGCCCTGGCGGAGCCTGAGGAAGAGGTCGAGGACACGGTGGCCATCGTCGAGCCGGAGGAGGAGCAGCCCATCTCTCAGCCCTTCCCCATCTCGCAGGAGGCTCCCTCGGTTCCTTCACAGGCGAGGGCGAGGGGAGACATACACGGATACGTCACCCTGGCGGTCCGGGTCGGAACCGACGGAACGGTGCAGAACGTCGATATAGTGAACGATCCCCTCGGTCTCGGATGCGGCCAGGCCGCCATGGACGCCGTGAGCAACTGGGTGTTCAGTCCGGCCATGCAGGGCGGGGAGCCTGTGGAGGTTACCACGAACGTGCAGGTCCGGTTCGACATTGAGTAGTACGGCGGGTCATGTTTCTGCTGCGACAGGGTGAGATAGACTGGACCCCTTCGGTCGATATCTATGAAGCCGACGACCGGTGGCTGGTGTTCGTTGAGCTGCCGGGACTTACCACAGAGGATATCGACCTTACCGTTTTTGCCGAAAGCATAGTCATAAGAGGCGTAAAGAAACCTCCCGCCAGGGAGTTCCTTGCCCAGAAACTGGAGATATACACCGGCTGGTTCCACCGGGAGATAACCGTTCCCGGAAGGATCGACGTGGAGCGGGTCTCCGCCTCCATGGAGAACGGCATACTCACCGTGGTCCTTCCATCGGTGACCGAAGAAAGTGTCAGGATACCGGTGGACAGTGAAGGCCCCTGCGGTCATTGAGAACGGAGGAACTGAACCATATGGTCCGGGCGAACACCATTGACCTTCCAGAGATAATACCCATCCTTCCCAGTCCCGAGGGGGTCGTATATCCCTATACCATCGTTCCCAGGACGATAGCCAGCCAGGAGATAGCGGAAATGGTGGACGACGCCGTGAGAGGGGATAAGCTCATCGGCGTAGTGAGCCTCAGGGGCGAGACCGATTCCGTTCCCGGGCCGGGGGACCTGTACGAGGTGGGGACCGTAACCGGAATAGACAGGCTCTACAGGTTCCCGGGCAACATAATCAGGCTCCATCTCAGAGGACTGGTCCGTTTCAGGATACTGGAGTTCATCGATTCCGGGAAACCCTACATGCTGGCCAGGGTGGAGAGGCTTGATTCGGTCTTTCCCAGGGAAGAGGTGGAGCTGGAGGCCTGGAAGAACACCGTGGGGATACAGCTGAAGCAGATATTCGAACTCACCAGGACGGTTCCCGACGATACGCAGCTTCTGGAACTCTCCGATGACGCGGAGAAACTCAGCTTCCTGGCCGCCAGCAGGATAGAGGCCGACAACGATGAGAAGCAGAGGATACTGGAGATGGACAGTGTTCTGGAAAGGCTCTGGCATCTTTCCAGCCTGATGGAGAAAGAGATCAGAATTCTCAAGCTGCGCAACAAGATACAGGGTCAGGTCCGCACAGAGATAGAGAAGGACCAGAAGGAGTACATCCTCAAGGAGCAGATGAAGGCGATCCAGAAGGAGCTGGGCGGGGAGAGCGAGAATCCGGAGGCCCGGGAACTCAGGGAGAGGATCCGGGAGAAGGAACTGCCCGAGCAGGTCCGCGAAGCGGCCATGGAAGAGCTGGAGAGGCTGGAGAGAATGAACCCCGGTCTTCCGGAGGTGGCGGTGATCAGGAATTACATAGAATGGATACTCACCCTGCCCTGGCTTGACAGCACCACGGACAGGCTGGACATCAGCCGGGCCGGCAGGGTCCTGGAGGAGGACCACTACGACCTGAAGGACGTGAAGGAGAGGGTGCTGGAATTCCTGGCGGTGCGCAAGCTGAACCCCGGCGGCAAGGCCCCCATCATGTGTTTCGTTGGACCTCCCGGAGTGGGCAAGACCTCCATGGGCAAAAGCATCGCAAGGGCGGTGGGGAGGAACTTCGTCCGCCTCTCCCTGGGCGGCGTGCATGACGAAGCCGAGATAAGGGGACACCGGAGGACCTATATCGGCGCCATGCCGGGCAAGATAATCCAGGGGCTGAAGGAGGCGGGAAGCAACAATCCGGTCTTCATGCTGGACGAGGTTGACAAGATAGGCAGCGATTTTCGAGGAGATCCCACTTCGGCGCTGCTGGAAGTGCTGGACCCGGAGCAGAACTTCTCTTTTCGGGACAATTACATGAACGTCCCCTTCGACCTGAGCGGAGTACAGTTCATAACCACCGCCAACCGGCTGGATACCATTCCCTCCCCGCTGCGGGACAGGATGGAGATAATCAGGATACCCGGCTACACCGCTTCGGAGAAGCTGGAGATCGCCAGAAGGTACCTTGTGAAGAGGCAGATGAAGAACGCCGGTCTTACCGGCAGGCATCTCCGGTTCAGGGCCAAGGGTATCAGCGCCATCATCGACGATTACACCCGGGAGGCGGGTGTGAGGGAACTGGAGCGGACCATAGGAAAGATATGCAGGAAGGTGGCCATGAAGGTCGCCGCCGGCGGCGATGAGCTTGTGATAGTGACACCTTCGAGACTGCATGATTTCCTCGGCGCCAGGAGGTTTACCCGCGAGAGGGTATCCGACGAACCCAGGGTTGGTATGTGCACCGGCCTCGCCTGGACACCCTCCGGCGGGGAGATACTGCTCATCGAGAGCACCATAATGAGCGGCAAGGGAGAGCTGATACTCACCGGCCAGCTGGGGGATGTCATGCAGGAGTCCGCCAAGGCGGCCATGTCATGGATAAGGTCCCACGCGGAGGAATACGGACTGGACCGGGATTTCAAGCACCTTGACGTTCATCTTCACGTTCCGGCCGGGGCCACCCCCAAGGATGGACCCTCTGCAGGCGTCGCCATTCTCATATCGATGCTGTCGGCGCTCACCGGGCTTCCCGTAGTCCCGGATGCAGCGGTTACCGGAGAGATAAGCCTTCAGGGAAGGGTGATGCCTGTAGGGGGCATCAAGGAGAAGACCCTGGGCGCGCTGGCCGCCGGCATAACCAGGGTGTTCATCCCCAGGGAGAACAGCAGAAGCCTCGAGGAGATCCCGGAGGATACCAGGAAGCAGATGAGCTTCGAGCTCATGGACAGCGTCGAGGATGCGGTGACGCACTTCATTCCGGAACTGAAAGGCTGATGTAGTATGAGGATGGCTGTCATCCCGTTCCTTCTGCTGGTTATGGTTCTCACTGGATGCGAGAGGAAACCTGACAGACTGGTCACAGCCGACGGGCGGGTGCTGTCCGGAAAGCTGGAATCCATCGACGGCGGACTGGTTGTGTTCGAAGGCTCCCGGACCTCCCTGGAACATGACAGGGCAAGGGTCTTTCTCAGGGAGGAGGGAACCACTGTCAGGGGTTTCGTCAGCTACGACGACGGCGGGTTCACGGTCAACGGGGACCGGGGGAGCGTCACTTTCGACAAGGAAGAGGTGGAAGTGGTCATCTGGAGCGACCCCTCCCTGGATACCTCGTTAACGGTTGAGGTTCCCGCGTCGGCCGGATGGGTGAATACCGGGATTTGGCTATCTCCCCATGACAGGCTATCCGTAAGGGCCTCCGGACGGGTATCGGTGGAGACCGGGACCTGCGGACCCTCGGGGCTGGAATACTATTCAACCGCCCTGGCGCTGGTCCCGGGAGCGACCAACGGTCAGCTGGTGCTGTCGGTTGGCGAAACCACGCCGGTAGCCGCTGGAAGCACCTGGAGCGGTGATGCCCCGGGAGACGGCCAGCTTCGACTGGCGGTGAACAGACCCCAGAGGGAATCCATAGCCGGTGTGGGAGGCTCCTTCTCGGTGGAAGTATTGAAGACTCCCGGCATTCTCGGGAACTCGGTTCTGTATCCCTCGATGGACTAGTTCCCATACTGCCGGAAAAGGGGATTTGACTTGAGTAACATGTGAACTTAGAATATTATGAAGTTATGAAGTTCGCTCATTAATATGGACCACCCGGGAGGTCGATCTGTCATGAAAAACTTCAATTCCGCATTACCGGTCCTGGCGATACTGCTCGCCGGGACGATCTTTTCCGTTTCAGCCGTACAGGTTCATCACATAAGGTATGGAGATACCCTGTGGGAACTCTCCATCCAGTACTACGGCACACCGTTCCACTGGGAGGACATCCTCAGGGCCAATCCCACCGTGGAGGGGGTGGAATACCTCAGGCCGGGGACCGACCTGACGATCCCGGACGTCATGGATGACGGAACGGTGGACCGGGGTAGCCTACATGCGGGAGGCATCTACATCACCTCTACTTCCAGCAGCAGGCCCATGCTCAGCAGGCTTGTTCTGGAAACCGCGGGCATGGTCACCGACGCGCCTCCTCAGCCCTCGGGCTACGTGATCGACGTGGACATCGAGGAGGAGGACCCCTTCGAGGACATCAACGCCTATCCGGGAGACCTTGTGGCGCTTGACATCGGTTCGAATGACGGGGTCGGACCGGACATGATCTACACGATTTACAGGTCCGGTGAGGAGATATCCCATCCCGAAAATGGTAACCTGATGGGTAACGCCTACAGGGTTGCCGGCATCTGCCGTATAGTGGATACGGACCCCACCTCCAGCGTGGCCATGGTGGAACACAGCTATCTTCCCATCAGCTACGGTGATTTTCTGGTGCCCTACAGCAGGGAGGAGCACATACCGGTCACCACCTCCGAGACGGTGGACCAGCTGGACGCCTATGTGCTGGCCTTCCGCGACCCCGACATGGAGAGGGTCTACTCCTACGACGTCATATACATAGACAGGGGTTCCGCTGACGGTCTGAACCCAGGTGACGTCTACAAAATGTTCAAGTACGGCCGGCAGATAGAAAGTCCGGACGGCTCTCTGGTGGACACACCGGACGTTCCGGTCTGCGACCTCATAGTCCTGGACGCCCGGCAGAACACATCCTCCGCCATGATATATTCCATAGGAACCTCGGACCTGGTCCGGGTGGGGGACCGTATCGAACTCGCCAGAAGACAGCTGTAGCCGCCCCCGGTCCGGATAGAAGACATGAACTGGAAGGTCGAGGTGGCTGGCGACAGCCCGTCGGAAGCGTCGGTGCAGGTTCTGGCGCAGCGGACGGGCCTTGCACTGGACAGTATCCTCCTGGCTTTCAGTCGAGGTGAGAATGTTGTCTGCCGGAACCTGTCGGAAAGCGAGGCCCAGGCCCTTGCCGACAGGCTGAAAAGGGACCCCGGAGTCACGTGCAGGGTCCTGCCGGACAGTGATTCGGGACCTTCCCCCACGCAGCTTTTCCGGGTACTACTGGTGAACTATCGTCCAGGTTACAGGACCCGTCTTCGAAGAAGGCTCCAGGAGCTTACCCGACTTCCGCAGGAGCAGGTAATCAACTGGCTTTCCCGTATGCCCTTCGTGCTCAGCGGGGGGGTGGACAGCGAAACGGCCAGGAAGATAAAGAGATCCGTCACCGAAGCCGGCGGCATAGTCAGGATCGAGACCGAAACTCCATTTCAGGAAAGCCTTACGGCCAGAAAAAGATCCAACGCGGTGTTCAGCGCCGGGCAGGCCCCCGCCGCTGAAGACGTTGACGCCAGCGACGCTCTTTTCAGAAGGGAACCGAAGGCCGAACCGGAGGCGGAAGAGGAGGCCCCGCCGGTAGTGGGGCTTCCCGAAGGTCATTCCTTCGAACCGCCGCCGCTGGACAGTTTCGAGACGGACGGCGGGACGATCATCATGAGCCCGCCCTCCAGATACACTCCCGGCGCTCCGGACGCCTTCGTCAGGGAGGATTTCCGGCGGGTACCGCCGGTGTTGCCGGAACAGGGTCCCGCGGCCCTGCCGCAGGTCCTGGAGTTTTCACCCCCCGACGCTCCTCCCGCCGCCCCGCCCCCCGTGGTGGGAAGCAGGGAGCATTCAGGGTGGGCCGATGAACCGGCACCGGACGTGGTTCTCCTGCATCCCCCCCCCGCCCGAGTCGATGCGGGTATGCTCCTTCCCCCCGTCCTCAGCCACGGCGGTGATGAAGATGAGGATATGGATGACGAGACTTTCCTGACCAACCTGTTCAGAAGTCCCGGTCGGAATGAAGCTGATCAGCCTGCGGAGGAGGACATCAGGGAGGAGGGGTCCCTGAAGCTGCTCCTGTGCCGGCCTTCGTCCGGGAACGAGGAAAGAGTGGCGAAGGCCCTGCGGGACGTAATGGGAATATCACCGGGCGAGTCCCGGGAGCTGATGAGGAAAGCACCTGTCCTTCTGCGTGAATATTCCAACCATGCCAGAGCCATCCTCACAGTCCATCAGCTGGAATCGAGAGGGGTGACCGTCTCCCTGGACCGGAGAGATCCCGAATCGGTCAGGGGACCCACCGGCAGCGAGGGTTTCAGGGCATGGCTGGCCAGGAATGGATGAGACCCTGGATTCCTTTCTGGAATACGCGGCCCTCGAGAAGAAACTGGCTGTATCCACCGTGGACGCCTACCAGAGGGACCTGGAGCGTTTCCACCGATGGCTCGCCGGGGAGGGGGTGGCCCCGGCTGCGGCCGAAGCCTCCGATATAGCCGATTACATGAGCTGTCTATCATCTTCAGGATACTCGGCCGCCAGCGTGAGGAGAAACATCTCAACTGTCAGGGGGTATTACAGGTACCTTCAGGCTACCGGCGCGCGGGAGGACAATCCGGCGGAGCTGATGAACTCTCCCAGAAAGCCGCTGAGACTGCCCCACGCGGTGAGTGTAGAGACGGTGAAGGCCATCATCGAGGTCTGGAAGGGGGATTCTTCCCTGTCCACCAGGAATCGCGCCCTCATGGAACTGGCCTACGGAGCCGGACTGAGGGAGAGCGAGATAACCGACCTTACCGTATCCAGGGTCCATCTTGACCAGTACATGGTCAGGCCCATCGGAAAGGGTTCCAGGGAGAGGCTTGTGCCGCTGGGCGGAGCGGCCGTGGAGTGGATATCCAGGTACCTCGACCAGGCCAGGCCGCAGCTGGCCGCCGGTTCCTCCACTCCCGTACTCTTCCTTACCTACAGGGGTAACCCGCTGTCCAGAATGACGGTATGGAACATCGTGCGCTCCTCGGCGCGGAAAGCCGGGGTCAGCGAGACGGTCCACCCCCACACACTTCGACATTCCTTCGCCACCCATCTCCTCATGGGAGGCGCCGACCTAAGGGTGGTGCAGGAGCTCCTGGGTCATTCCGACATCAGGACCACGGAGATATACACCGGTGTCGACAGGACATGGCTCAGGTCCGTGATGGACAGATGTCACCCCAGGTCGAGGGAAACATGATCCTGTTTCCCTCGGAGTTCAGGTCCCCGGAGGATATTTCGCGGCTTCTCTACTACGCGGCCATCTGGAGCGGCGGAAGGACCTCCGAAGTGAGACTGCAGAGCTTTGACACTCTGCGGACCCATGTGAACGAGATATCCAGGAGCCCTTCCGGCGGAAGGGTCCAGCTGCTCTCCAGACACCTGAACCTCCTGTCCGGTATCCCGCAGAGTTCCATCTTCCTCCCTCCGGACATAGCCTCCACCTTCTACGGAGCCTGCCTGAGAGAGGCTTCGGCGCTGCTGGAACTGGGTTATCCCAGGGATGAGCCGGCACTGTTTACCACCAGCCTGCCCTCACCGGCGGTCAATTCCATACGCACCCGCCACCAGATTCGCTCCGTCATGCACCATCTGGGGGGGGATTTCGATCTCATGAAGACCCTTCTGAGGACCGCGGATTCAACGGATGCCGCGCTGAACGTGTCATTCGCCGTATGGCCTCCCCGTCATGTCCGGCGAGGTTCCTTCATCCTCCGCCTGGGCTTCCCGGGCCAGTCGGTGCCCGCGGTTATGATACTGGACCGGACGCTTCTCGGCTACGTGCTGCTGTGCTGCTGGGACCTTGCCCTGAGGTTGAGGGATACGGAGAAAATACCGGTTTTGAAGCCTGACTTCAGCTCCTTCGCCCGGGCCTGCTGCGAAGAATTATCCAATGACCGGGATTGAACCGCCGCCTGTCTGACGGCGGGAAGATAACACACCGCCCGCGGTCTTTCATATTATTGCAGTTACAGCGCCGGGGAGATGCCGGTGACCCAATGCCAACACGGAGGTTCCAATATGCCGCTTTTTCTGCCTGCGGTCCTTATGCTCTCAGTACTCCCTGCCCCCGGTCAGATGGAGACCGTCACCGCCGGGGAGGAGGCGGAGGTCGACCTCTCCTCCGGGGATGGCTGGGTCAGGGTACTGGAAGATGATTATACCTGCCTGAGAGTTCCCGGTATGGACGGAGTCCGGCTCCTTGCGTTCGACGGGTCGGGAGAGATCCTCTGCAGTTCCGACCCGGGGGATGACATGTACCTTTCCGCCTTCAGCGATTACTGGTTCTACCTGAAACTGGTGCCTGACCCCGGCCTCGCGGACGGCACGGTGACACTGAGGGTGGATACCGTTGCTCCCGTGAGCCTTGCCTCGGGGGAGCGGATGGAGGGCGCGGTGGGAAGGAACGGTATGGCCATGTCCTACGTCTTCAGCCCGGAGAGGACCGGCAGTTGGACCTTCCGTCTGGAGGGCACCTCCGGCACCGACCTGGATCTGAAGGTCTACGGGACCGGAATGAGGGTATGGGGCGAAAGCATGTCCACCGGGGGCTTCGAGACCGTAACCGTGCCCGTGCTCCCCGGAGAGACGGTGACGGCGGTCGTAAGCAGGTACGACAAGGCGGGGTCAGGTGAGTACCACCTGTCCGTCCAGCCTTCCGGAGGGTTCCCGGAGCTGGGTCCGTCCGGTGTCAGCGGTGTCATATCAACTGGGGAGATGCACAGGTTCCTGGTGCCGGAGCACGATTCCCTGCTGTTCCTGGACCTGGTTATACGGGATCCGGGAGCCGACCTCGACCTGCTGCTCCGCGATTCCGAAGGCGGATTCATCATGGCAAGCCGGTCCTACGCCTCCGTGGAGACCCTGCTCCTTCCTCCATCGGCAGATTCTGCCGTTGCCGACATACTGCTGTTCGATCCGGGAGAGTCCGGTTCGGCAACCTACACGCTGCGGTCCAGGGAAGCTGGAAGGGTTCATGGCCTGATCCCCGCGAGGCGAACCGTCGCCGCCGGCTCCCCCGCCGGCACGCCCGTGGGTTTCTCGCCTCCCTTATCGGGGCTTTTCAGGGTGGGGGCGGAGTTCGAGAAGACCAGGGACGGGGATACCAGAATATTCAGGGGGCCGGGCGAACCCTCCCTCACCTTCGCCTCCGCCAGGGGCGACGAAGAGTTCCTGCTCTACGTTCCCGCCGGAGACACCGTATGGATAGACCCCTTCTACCAGGCGGTGGATGTGGAGGGTGAGGCCGAGATCTCCATTTCCGCGGCGGGAGCCGTTCATGTGGAGGACCGCCATACCGGATACATAGACCCCGATGAGCCGGCGGCCTTCCTGTCTGTCTCCGCGGATGCCGGGACCATTCTGGACCTGAGGCTTTCCGGAGGCCATCGGGAAGTGGACCTGGACATGCTGGTAACCGGGCCGGGTATCGACCTGGCCGCTGAGGGATGGCTCAGCAGCGTGGACGCCGCCGGCGATGAGGCCATATCGGTCCATGCCCGCCGGGATTCCGAGTACGGGATAACCGTCTACCTCTACGACCGCGAGGGGGAGACATCCTTCGACCTTGAAGTGGGCAGGATAACCGGCACTCCCCTTGCCGATCCCTCCCCCCTGCCCGAGACCTGGGCCCTGAGCGCGGGAATAAGCGGATACCCCTCGGCTGAGGATGTACTTAACAGGGCCAGCATGGACGCGGTCGAGTTCTACGAGTTCCTGGCGCATGAGCAGGGAATACCGGAGGACCACCTGATACTCCTGGTGGACGACATGAGCACCGCGGACGCGTTCATCGGGGGAATGGCCTCCCTGCTGGAGAGAGCGGGACCCGAGGACAGGGTAGTAGTCTTCTTCAGCGGGCATGGAGACAGGTCATACCCCGGGTCCGGCGGTCCGGAGGAGGAAGACAGCGCCAACGAGTACATCTGTCTCTACGATGATGATATTTCGGACGACCGGCTGGCCGGGCTTGTGGATTCCCTGGCCGGGGCGCCGGTCTTCCTCTTTTTCGACGCCTGTCATTCCGGCGGATTCGTCAACGATTTCTCGAATGGGGACGAAGTCATGGTCCTCACCGCAGCCCGTGAGGACCTGAGCGTCAGCGAGAGGGTGCTCACGCCCCTGCTGCTCAGAGGTTCTAGGGGAGATGCGGACAGCGATGGAAACGGTTATGTTTCCGCCCTGGAGCTTCTGGCCTACATAGATGAAAGACTTCAGCTCATATGCCCCGAATGCGACGCGGAACTTCCTGAAGGCAGCTTCGTCTGTCCCGGCTGCGGCGCGGTCCTGAAGGGCGACAACGCTGTACCGAGGCCGGAACAGGGCATGTTCCTCACGGAAGACATCGACCTCTGGAAGGTCCTGCAATAGGTGAAAGGAATCAAGTGACTGAGGAAAGAGACCTCCACCCGCTGGAGAAAACACTCCTGGCTTACCTGGAAGAGCACGGTCCGTCATCGGACCTGGAGATAATCGAGAACAGCGACCTTCCCGACGAAGGCTCCTACAGAAGGGCGGTGGAGTGGCTGCTTTCAAGGGACCTGGTCGAAGAAGTCTCCAGGAGCGAGGAGGAGTTCGTCCAGCTGGGACCCGTTGGACTGGCGAACCTGGAGGCCGGACAGTCGCCCGAGATCGGAATGCTGCGCAGGCTTGCCGGGGGAGCCTCCACGCTTCAGGAGATACAGGAGGACGCAACCTTCGACCGCGGCCGCTGGGGAAGCGCCTTCGGGGCTCTGATGAAGGACGGCCTGGTACGGAAGCGGGGTGACGGCATCGAGCTTCTGGAAGAACCGGGGGAAGACCCGTTCAGCAGGCTGTGGGAGTCGGTCTACATCCCGCTTTCCGAAGACGGTCGGATAGCCCTGGAATCTGTTCCCGAGGATCTGCTTCCCATCCTTCGGGAGAGGAGCCCGAAAAGGGGCAGGGGCAGGGCGGAGTTCACCATCTCCACCCGCGTGACCAGGGTAGTGGATATCACGGAAGAGGGGCTGAAGGTACTGAAGAGGTCGCTTCAGACCCGATCCATAGGGTCCATCACTCCGGAGATACTGGCCGACGGCTCCTGGCGGGACGCGGTTTTCAGAAGGTACCAGCTGGATATCCCCCCCTCGCAGATCCACACCGGCAGGCTGCATCCATACAGACAGTTCCTCGATACGGTCAGAAAGAGGTTCACGGCCCTGGGGTTCGCTGAGATGAGAGGATCCCTGGCGGAGAACGAGTTCTGGAACAACGACGCCCTGTTCATGCCGCAGTTCCATCCCGCCAGGGACATTCACGACGTTTACTACCTGGATGAGGGGTACAGCGTGCCTCCCCCGTCGAAAGAGCTGGAGGAGAGGGTCGCCGCCACCCACGAGAACGGGGGGAATACGGGAGGACGGGGCTGGGGATACAGTTTCAGCCGCAGCCAGTCGATGCAGGCCATAATGCGCTCCCAGGGCACCGCCCTTTCCGCCAGGACCCTGGCCTCGGACCCGGACGTGCCGGGTAAATACTTCGGCATAGCCAGGTGCTTCAGGTACGACCAGGTGGATTCCACCCATCTGCCGGATTTCTTTCAGGTGGAGGGCATAGTTCTGGGAGAGGACATCAACCTGCGTCACCTCATGGGGCTTCTGGCCCTGTTCGCCGAAAAGATAGCCGGGGCTTCGGACTACAAGTTCCTTCCGGGATATTTCCCCTTTACCGAACCTTCGGTGGAGATGCACATCAGGCACCCGCGTCTGGGCTGGGTTGAGGGTGGGGGGGCCGGCCTGTTCAGGCCGGAGGTATGCCTTCCCCTGGGAGTGCGGGTCCCTGTCATCGCCTGGGGACTGGGACTGGACAGGATGGCCATGCTGGCCATGGGACTGAACGACATTCGGGACCTGGTCACCCCGGACCTGGCCAGGCTGCGGGAAATGAAGGTCAGACCCGACAGCCTTCTCACGGGAAGGGGTGAGTGAGATGCCCAAGATAGAGGTAAGCAGGAAGGACCTTTTCAGGCTGGCGCGGATCGACGACCCCGGAGACCCGCGGCTGGAGGAGATGCTGGCCCTGGTAAAGGGGGAGATAGACTCAACGGAAGGCGACCGGCTGAAGCTTGAGCTGAACGACACCAACAGGCCGGACCTCTGGTGCGTGGAAGGCGTTGCCAGGGCTCTCAGGTGCAGCGTCCACGGGCCGGAGGAACATCTCTCGGACCTGCCGGAGTCCAGGCTGGAGATAAGGGTGGACCCGGAACTGAGGGATGTCCGGCCCTTCGTGGCAGCTTTCACCGCGTGCGGCTGGGCTCCGGGTCCCGAGGAGCTGGAAGCCCTGATAGAAGTGCAGGAGAAGCTGGCCGCCTCCTTCGGGAGGAACAGGAAGACCGCCGGGGCAGGTTTCTACAGACTGGACGAGATACGGTTCCCGGTCGACTACATGGCCGCCTCACCGGAAACCTCCTTCGTGCCCCTGGGCGAGGAGGAGGAGATGACCCTGGAACGGGTGCTGAAGGAGACCGAGACCGGCCGGAACTACGCTCACATACTGGCAGGCTCGAAAAGCTATCCCGTGCTTCGGGACGCGGCAGGCGCCATTCTCTCCTTTCCCCCGATACTGAACAGCCAGACCACCGGCAGGGTCAGGCCGGGAGACGGCAGGCTGTTCTGCGAGGTGACCGGGACCGACTGGGAGACGGTGCAGCTCACCGCCACCATTCTGGCGTGCAACCTTCAGGACAGGGGTGCCGGAATAGAGCCTGTAAGGGTGGTCTATCCCCAGGACTATCCCGGCGAGACCGTGGAATGCCCGGTGGTGTTCGCCGACAGCATGACCGCCACGGAGGAACAGCTGCGCGGAATACTCGGGGTGGACATTCCGGCCGGGAGGGCTTCGGACGCGCTCAGGGCCATGGATTACGCCCTGGTGACGGTGGACGGCCCCTCAATCACCGGAGTGCTTCCGCCGTACAGGCGCGACGGCATACACGCCGTGGACATGATAGAGGACATAGCCATTTCCATGGGCCTGGACAGTTTCGGCCCCCTGCTGCCCGACTGTTTCACCACCGGAAGGAGCGCCCCTGTAGAGGAACTCGCCGACGCGGTGAGGCTTCTGCTGGTGGGAGCCGGTTTCGAGGAGGTTCTGCGTCCGGTACTCACCAGCCGGGAGAAGGTGCGGGAGACCACCCGGACCCCGCGGCAGCCTGTGGGCATCGCCAACCCCATGACCGGGGAATACGATGTGGTCCGCAACAGCCTGCTTCCCGGGCTGCTGGAGGTGGAGAGCAGCAGCGCTCACGCCGCCTACCCCCATCGGATCTTCGAGGCTGGAGAGGTGCTCAGGGCCGACAGTGAGGGCGCGTGCAGCACCGGGGTATACCTGGCCTGCCTTGTCAGCGGCAACAGGGCGGATTTCGGCGACATCCATTCCGTATTGGGATATCTCTGCCATTCCCGGGGCATCAGGCTCTCACTTGCGGCCCGCGATGATGAGCGGTTCGTACCCGGAAGGTGCGCCGAAGTGATGATGGACGGAAGGCCGGCTGGTACGGTGGGGGAGGTGCATCCCGAAGTGCTCCATCGCTGGGGCATAGCACGGCCTGCCTCCGCTCTGGAGGTCAGCCTCTCCAGCCTCAGGGGATAGATGCCGCTTTTCAGGCTGAAGAGCGAGTTCGGTCCCGCGGGCGACCAGCCGCGGGCGATAGAGGCGCTGGTGGCCGGGCTGCGAAAGGGCGAGCAGTGGCAGACCCTCCTGGGGGTGACAGGTTCGGGCAAGACCTTCACCATGGCCTCCATCATCGCGGAGATGGACAGACCGGTCCTTGTGGTGAGCCACAACAAGACGCTGGCGGCTCAGCTCTACAGCGAACTCCGGGGCTTTTTTCCCGACGCCGCGGTGGAGTACTTCGTCAGCTACTACGATTACTACCAGCCCGAGGCCTACATTCCCACCACCGATACGTTCATAGAGAAGGACGCCGACCTGAACGAGGAGCTGGACAGGCTGAGGCTCCGCGCCAGCGCTTCTCTCCTCTCGCGGAGGGACGTGATAGTGGTAGCTTCGGTGAGCTGTATCTACGGCCTGGGCAACCCCGAGACGTTCGCCTCCGGAATGCTCCGCCTTCAAAGGGGCATGAGGCTCGACCCGGGCAGGTTAATGCTGGACCTGGTGGATATGAGGTACTCCCGCAATGACGTGGCCCTCACCCGGGGCAGATTCAGGGTCAGGGGCGACGTGGTGGACGTGGTTCCCGCCTACGGCAGCATGGCTGTGAGGGTGGAGTTCTTCGGCAGCAGCGTGGAGAGAATTCAGAGGATAGACCATCTGACCGGAGGTGTGCTGGAGGACCTGGACGAGATATTCATCTACCCCGCCAGGCATTTCGTAACTTCCGAGAGGGAGCTGAACCTGGCCATGGGAAGGATAGAGAGGGAGCTGGAGGAGACCCTGGAACGCTTCAGGCTGCAGGGAAAGCTTCTGGAGGCGCAGCGGCTGGAGACCAGGACCAGGTACGACCTGGAGCTGCTGGCCGAGACCGGGTACTGCAGCGGAATAGAGAACTACAGCAGGCATCTTTCGGGCAGGGAGGAGGGGGAGAGGCCCGCCTGCCTCATCGATTACTTCCCCCGCGACGAAATGCTGGTCTTCATAGACGAGTCCCATCGGACCATTCCTCAGCTGGCGGCCATGTACAGGGGCGACAGGTCGAGGAAGATGACCCTGGTGGAGAACGGGTTCCGTCTTCCCTCGGCCCTTGACAACCGTCCCCTCTACCTGGAGGAGTTCATCCGCGTAACCGGCCCCCGAATATGCATGTCAGCCACTCCGGCGGAATTCGAGCTTCAGAGGTCCTCCAGGGTGGTCCAGCAGATAGTCAGGCCCACCGGCCTGGTGGACCCGGTGATGGAGGTGCGCCCGGCGGCTTCGCAGATCGACGACCTGGTGGAGGAAGTGAGAAAGGCGGTGGAGGGTTCGGGAAGGGTGCTGGTGACCACTCTCACCAAGAAGATGGCGGAGGAACTCACCTCCTACTTCCAGGACCTTTCCATAAACACCCGGTACATCCACAGCGAGGTGGACGCCCTGGAACGGGTATCCATCCTGCGCGAGCTGAGGCTGGCCGATTTCGACGTGCTGGTGGGGGTCAACCTGCTGCGGGAGGGGCTGGACCTGCCCGAGGTGTCTCTGGTGGCCATCCTGGACGCGGACAAGGAGGGTTTCCTCAGGTCCAGGACGAGCCTGGTCCAGACCGCCGGCAGGGCCGCCCGGAACATGGCGGGCAAGGTCATCCTCTACGCGGACAGGGTGACCGATTCCATGCGGTACGCCATGGACGAGACCGCCAGGAGAAGGGCTATCCAGCTGGAATACAACAGGAAGCACGGCATCACCCCCGAGGGCATAAGGAAATCCAGGCGGGAGATAATAAGCGCCACCAGCATCGCGGACATATTCCGTCCCGCGGGGGAGGGGAAGGAACTGATGGAGAGCGTTCCGGAAATCCCGGCGGAGGCGGTAGCGTTCCTGGAGAGCAAGATGCTGGAAGCGGCGGAGAGACTCGATTTCGAAACCGCCGCAAAATACAGGGACGCAATGAGAAAAGTGGAAACGGGCGTAAAACGGCGGTGAACCCTGCCCGGCCTTGACAGCCATTTTCGCGCCTAGCATAGTTTACTGGCAGCTAGAGGTAACGAGAAACACCGAAAGGAGAACAAATGAGAAAGGTACTTATAGTACTTGCTCTCGCGGCAGCCTTTGCGTTCGCGGTCGATAACGTAAAGGTCGAAGGTCTGCCCGGTACCACTTCCGACGACCTTCTTCAGTACGATGACGGAACCCCGTTCTGGATCATGGGCGGGCTGTCATACTTCGGGACATGGTTCGATATCACCGATTTCATGCCCTCGGCCAGTGACTTTTCCTGCAACTACATAGAGATGACGTTCTACCATCACTCCAACCTCCCGTGGGACACAGACCAGCTCAGCGTCGAGCTCTGGACCGGCGATGCAGCCATGCCCATGACTCAGCTCTACCAGGAGGACATCACCGCCCTGCACTACACCGCCCAGGTGATTGACTTCGACCCAGCCATCTCCACCGGAACCGACTTCTGGGTGCTTGGCAACACCACCATCTACTCCTCCACCGGATACCCCTCCGGCCTTTACGATGAAAACGGCAACTTCACCGGTATCCCCCATACCTTCGGAAGCCAGGACTGGATACTCTGGGATCCACTGATCCCCGATGCAGATGAGGTAGACTGGCTCGTCAGGGCAGAGGGAGACCTTCCTCTGGACAGCGAGAGCTGGGGAGCCATCAAGGGACTCTACAGGTAATCACTGTCTGACATTGCCTTAATAGGGGCGGCGGTTCAACCCGCCGCCCTTTCGTTATATTACGGGGCAACGTTTTTGTCTTACGATGCCGCTGGACGGAGGAGCAGATGGGAGTCATCACCGCTCGAACGGCCGGTTTCTGCTGGGGCGTCCGCCGCGCGGTGGACATGGTCCTGGCGGCACTGCGGGAGGGGAACGACCCCTACGCAATCTACGGCCAGCTGGTGCACAACCCGCAGGTGCTGGAGGCCCTGGCGGACAGGGGAGTGACCGTCTGTGACCACCCGGAATCCATGCGGGGCGGCACGCTGTTCCTCAGGACCCACGGCACGACACTGGAAAGAAGAAGGGAGCTGGAGGCCCTTCCGCTCTCCATAAAGGACCTTACCTGCCCCAGAGTGGGAACGGCCCTGGCCATGGCCGGAAAGAAGAGCCGGGAGGGCCGCGATGTCATCATACTGGGAGACCCCTCGCACCAGGAGGTCAGATGCATAAGGTCCTACGGCGGGAAGAGGGCCAGGGTGGTCTCCGGCCCGGAGGAGGCGGAGTCAC